>CAZWBN010000030.1:0-15248 GCA_964632095.1 uncultured Clostridia bacterium
AAGAGAAGGAGGAAAGACTGTAGGTGCTGGAACCGTTACAGAAATACTGGAATAAATTTGAAAAGGATGTGATATAGAAATGGAAAAGATAAGAATAAAACTTAAATCCTTTGACCACAGATTGTTAGATCAGTCTGTAGCAGAAATAGTTGCAAAAGCTAAAAGGACAGGTGCAAAAGTATCAGGACCTATACCTTTGCCTACAAAGATTCAGCGTTTTTGTGTTTTGAGATCTCCTCATGTTGATAAGAGGTCTCGTGAGCACTTTGAAATGAGGATTCATAAACGATTAATTGATATTAGTAATTATAATAATGAAACAATTGAGGAATTACAGAAATTAGACCTTCCTGCAGGTATAGATGTTGAAATTAAAGCTTTTGGAGGAGAAAGTGATTGAGGGATTAATCGGGAAAAAGATTGGAATGACTCAAATATTTGATGAAGATGGGACTGCTATACCAGTTACGGTTTTAAAGGCGGGTCCATGTGTAATTGTTCAGAAGAAAACAGTGGAAAGAGATGGATATAGAGCTGTTCAGCTTGGACTTATAGAAGAAAAGCCTCCTAAGAAAATAAATAAGCCTTTAGAAGGTCATTTTAAAAGAGCAGATGTTCCACCTGTTCGTAAGTTGAAAGAATTTTATTATGACAATGGTGATGATATAAAAGAAGGAGCTCAAATTACCTTGGAAATTTTAGAAGGATGTGAAAAGGTAAATATAACAGGAATAAGTAAAGGAAAAGGATTTCAGGGTGTGGTGAAAAGATGGGGTTTTAAGGGAGGAAAAGCCAGTCATGGTTCCATGTTTCACCGGGCACCTGGCTCAATAGGTGCCTCTACTTTTCCTGCAAGGGTAATAAAAGGGAAAAGATTGCCAGGTAGAATGGGTGGAGAGAAGGTTACTATTAGAAATTTAAAAATAGTAAAAATAGACAAGGAGAATCACTTATTAATAGTAAAAGGTGCTGTTCCGGGAGCTAATGGAAGCTATGTTTTTATAAAAAGGGCTGATTTTAAGAGGAAAAAATGAATACATTAGAAATTGTTGATATTAGAAAAAACAAAGTTGGAGAGTTAACTCTTCCAAACGAAGTCTTTTCCTATCCTATTAAGGAACATTTAATATATGAAGCAGTTGTAAATTATCAAGCCAATCAGAGAAGAGGTACTGCCTGCACAAAAACTCGAGGAGAAGTAAGTGGAGGTGGAAGAAAGCCCTGGAGGCAGAAAGGAACGGGTAGAGCAAGAGCAGGAAGTATTCGTTCTCCATTATGGAGAAAAGGAGGAATAATCTTTGGTCCAAGGCCCCGGGATTATAGTTATCAAATACCAAAAAAAGCAAAGAGGAATGCTTTAAAATCAGCTCTTTCGATGAAATTGAAGGAGAACAAAATAATAATAGTGGATAATTTAGAGATAAATGAACCTAAGACCAAAAAAGGAGTAGAAATAATTAAAAATTTAGAAGTTAATTCAGGTTTATTTATAGATACAAATAAGAATAAAAATTTGATTTTAGCTCTTCGAAATATCCCGAAAATAAAAGCTGTGGGTTGGGAAGATGTTAATATTTACGATGTTTTGTTATATGATAAAATAATATTTAGTAAAAGAGGATTTGACGGATTGATGGAGAGATTGAAATGAAGGGTGATAAATATCAGATAATTAGAAGAGCACTGATAACTGAGAAGAGCACATGGCTGAAAGATAAAAATAGAGAACTATGTTTTGAGGTTGATATAAGAGCTAATAAACATGAGATCAAGAAAGCTGTTGAGGAATTGTTCAAAGTAAAAGTGGAAAGGGTTCGAACCTGTAGAGTTAAAGGCAAAACAAGACGCTTAGGGCTAAAAGTAGGGAAAAAACCCGATTGGAAGAAAGCCTATGTAAAGCTAAAAGAAGGCGAGAAAATGATAGAATTCTTTGAAGGAGCATAGAAATGGGGATAAAGGTTTACAATCCAGTAACACCCGGAACAAGATTCAGGACAGGTTTAACATATGAAGAAATTACTGCAAAGAAACCTTACAAGCCTCTTGTTGTTCCTCTTCGTAAGAGTGGGGGAAGAAATAATTTAGGATGGATTACAATAAGATTCAGAGGAGGAGGACATAAGAGAGCTTATAGGATAATAGATTTTAAGAGAGACAAAATTGATATTCCCGGTATAGTAGAGACTATAGAGTATGACCCAAATAGATCAGCAAATATAGCTTTAATAAAATATGCTGACGGGGAAAGAAGATATATAATATGTCCATTAGGGTTAAAAGTAGGACAAAAAATTATCTCATCTAATAAGCCTGTTGATATAATTCCAGGTAATGCTTTACCCCTTAGATATATTCCAGTGGGAACAGTAATACATAACATTGAATTGAGAAAAGGAAAGGGAGGACAATTGGTCAGGAGCGCTGGAACAGGAGCTCAAATTTTAGCGAAAGAAGGAAATTATGCACATGTCAGGTTGCCTTCTTCGGAAATTAGATTAATTCATTTAGATTGTAGAGCAACAATTGGACAGGTGGGTAATGTAGACCATGAAAATATATCGATTGGGAAAGCCGGAAGAATGAGATGGTTAGGGAGAAGACCTCATGTTAGAGGTACAGCTATGAATCCAATTGACCATCCTCACGGAGGCGGAGAAGGAAAGTCTAAAGGAGGACGGCATCCTGTATCACCAGAAGGTTTACCTACAAAAGGTTATAAAACAAGAAGAAATAAGAGAACAGATAGGTTCATTGTTAAAAGGAGAAGTAAATAATGGGAAGGTCTTTAAAGAAAGGTCCATTTGTTGATGAACATTTGTTAAAGAAAATAAGGAAATTAGCACAGCAGGGACAGAAAAGACAGGTAATCAAAACTTGGTCAAGGAGGTCAACTATTATACCGGATATGGTAGGAATGACAATAGCTGTCCATAACGGGAAGAGATTCATCCCGGTTTATATAACAGAGAATATGGTAGGGCATAAATTAGGGGAGTTTGCTCCTACGAGAACTTTTAAGGGGCATACTTCAAAAACCAGTAAAACTGTAAAGATGAAGAAGTAAAAATGGCTGAATTAGCAAAGAAAGAAGAATTTTTAGCAATTGCGAAAGGAAGATATATCCGTATTTCACCGCAAAAATGCAGGCTTGTAATAGATTTAATAAGAGGAAAATATGTGGGAGAAGCATTATCGATTCTCAAATTTCTTAAAAAGAGAAAGGCTTCTAAAATTGTTGAGAAAGTTTTGAGGTCTGCTATCAGTAACGCGCAACAGAAAAGTCCACAAGTGGATGTAGATAATTTATTCATTACCAGAGCATATGTTGACCAAGGTCCATCGCTAAAAAGATTTAGACCTGTTCCTTTTGGACGAGCCCATAGAATTCTAAAAAGAACAAGTCATATAACAATTTGTTTAGAAGAAAAGAAAGGGAGGTAAGCTTTGGGTCAGAAAACGCATCCTTATGGTTTTCGTATCGGCTTTAATAAAGGATGGCATTCACGCTGGTTTGCTAAGGGAAAAGAATATGCAGAATTAATACATCAGGATTTAGCAATAAAGAGAGAGGTAAAGAATCGTTACTTCCATGCCGGTATTTCAAGCATTGAGATAGAAAGAGTTGCTGATAAAATGAGAATAATTATAAATACAGCGCGGTCTGGAATAATAATTGGAAGAGGAGGAAAGGAAATCGAGAGTTTGAGGAATGAGATTCAAAAAATGACAAATAAAGAGGTTTATATAGACATTCAAGAAATCCTTAAACCAGAGCTGGATGCTCAATTAGTTGCAGAAGGAATTGCCCTTCAATTGGAGAAAAGAGTATCTTACCGAAGAGCGATGAGGAAAGCTGTTGATTCTGCTTTACGAATGGGAGCAAAGGGAGTAAAGGTGATGTGTTCGGGAAGACTTGGAGGTGTGGAGATTGCTCGTTCTGAGTGGTATTTATACGGGCAATTACCTCTTCAGACCCTCAGAGCAGATATTGATTATGGTTTTGCAGAGGCGTTCACAAAATATGGTTTAATAGGGGTTAAAGTTTGGATTTATAAGGGAGATGCTGATAAAATGAAATTTTCTCCATCAACCCAGAAAATGGAGGAGATTTAACAATGTTAATGCCCAAAAAGGTAAAATTTAGAAAACAGCAGAGAGGACGAATGAAAGGTAAAGCATATAGAGGGAATACCCTGGCTTTTGGAGACTATGGATTGCAAGCTCTTGAGCCATGCTGGCTTACTGCAAGACAAATTGAAGCAGGTAGAATTGCATTAACACACTATGTTAAGAGAAAAGGAAAGGTGTGGGTAAGAGTATTTCCGTGGAAGCCAGTCAGTAAAAAGCCCACAGAATCAAGGATGGGAAAAGGTAAAGGAGACCCAGAATATTGGGTTGATGTTATTCGTCCTGGAAGAATAATTTATGAAATGGAAGGTGTTCCAGAGGAAATTGCAAGAGAGGCTATGAAGTTAGCTTCCTATAAATTACCTATTAAGACAAGATTTATTTCAAGGTTTGAATGATTTGAGGTGAACTAAAATGAAAGCGAGCGAGCTTAGAGAATTGAGCGAAGAGGAACTTGAAAATAAGGAGAAGGAACTTAAAGACCAATTATTTAAATTAAAAATTCAGCATTCATTAGGACAGTTAGATAATCCTATGAAGATGAAATTAATAAAAAGAGATATAGCTCGAATAAAAACAATATTAAATGAAAGGAGAAAGGGACAAGCGAGCAATGAAAGAAAAAAGTAGAAGAAAAACATTAGTTGGAGTGGTTACGAGTGATAAAATGCAAAAAACGATTGCTGTGACTGTTACCCGTCTGGTTCAACATCCTTTATATAAAAAGACCATTAAAAAAAGGAAGAAATATTTGGTTCATGATGAATATGAAAAATGTAAAGTAGGAGATGTTGTGAAAATAATAGAGACTCGTCCTCTCAGTCGGAGGAAGAGATGGCGAGTTCTTGAGATATTGAGTGTTGGCTCCAGGGGAAAAGGAGCAGAATCATCAGTGGAAGAGGTAGTGAAAAATGATACAAGCACAGACAATACTTAATGTTGCTGATAATACAGGAGCAAAAAAAATTATGTGCATTCATGCTGTTGGTGGAGGAGTGGGTAGATT
Source organism: uncultured Clostridia bacterium (assembly GCA_964632095.1). Lineage (GTDB taxonomy): Bacteria > Acidobacteriota > Aminicenantia > JdFR-78 > JdFR-78 > JdFR-78. The sequence goes on from CAZWBN010000030.1 coordinate 5,135, forward strand.
TGCTTCGATAGGAGATGTTATTACAGCTTCTGTCAAGGAGGCTGAGCCAAACAGTAAAATTCCAAAAGGAAAAGTTGTAAGGGCAGTAATTGTTAGAACCCGGAAAGAAATAAGGCGAAAAGATGGTTCTTATATAAGATTTGATGACAATGCAGCAGTTCTCATTGATAGAAATGGAGATCCTATAGGAACACGAGTTTTTGGCCCTGTTGCCCGAGAATTGAGGGAGAAGAAATTTATGAAGATAGTTTCTCTTGCGCCTGAGGTGATTTAAAAATGAGAAATAAAGTTTCTATAAAAAAGAATGATATTGTGGTTGTAATAGCTGGAAGGGATAAAGGTAAAAAAGGGAAAGTTCTAAAAGTTTTGCCTAAGGAGAATAGGGCAATTGTAGAAAAAGTAAATTTTGTAAAAGAATTTGTAAGACCAAATCCCCAACGGAACATTCAAGGTGGAATAATGGAAAAGGAAGCGCCCATTCATATTTCAAATTTAATGATTTATTGTCCAGAATGTGGTAGAGGAGCGAGAATAAGAAAGAAAATACTTGAAGATGGAACTAAAATAAGAGTTTGCCATAGATGTGGAACATCTCTTGATAAGTAAGGTAAAAAATGAAAAGCAGATTAAGAGAATTATATGAAAAAGAAGTGATACCCAAATTACAGGAGGAATTTGGCTACAAGAATAAAATGGCGGTGCCAAGGTTAGAAAAGATAGTTATCAATATGGGAGTTGGTGAAGCTACACAAAACATTAAAGCTTTAGATTCAGCTATGAAGGAATTAAGTCTTATTACAGGTCAATGGCCCTCTATTAGAAGGGCTAAAAAGTCAATATCTGCTTTTCGAGTAAGAAAAGGACAGGCTATTGGTTGTACTGTTACTTTAAGAGGGGAAAGAATGTACGAATTTTTCGATAGATTGGTTAATATTGTTCTTCCAAGAGTAAGAGATTTTAGGGGAGTATCTCCTCGCTCCTTTGATGGAAGAGGCAATTATACATTGGGATTAAAAGATCAGCTGGTTTTTCCAGAGATTGATTATTCAAAAGTAGAAAAACCCAGAGGTATGAACATAACGATTGTTACTACTGCTAAAACAAATGAAGAAAGCTATGCCCTTTTGAAACATTTAGGTATGCCTTTTAGAGAGAGGTAAAAGGAGGAATAGAATATGGCAAGGACAGCTTCAATTGCAAAAACTCTTAAGGAGCCAAAGTTCAAAGTTAGAAAAAGAAATAGATGTAGAATCTGTGGAAGGCCGAGAGGTTATTTAAGAAAATTTGATATGTGTCGGTTATGCTTTAGAGAATTAGCTCTTCGCGGAGAAATCCCAGGAGTGAAAAAAGCCTCATGGTAAATGAATAAAATGATTATTAGAGGAGTTTAGACAATGACATTAACGGACCCAATAGCTGATATGCTTACAAGAATACGAAATGCCATAATGGTTAAAGCAAAAGAAGTTTCTATACCTTCTTCGAATTTAAAGGTAGAAATTGCAAAGATTCTTAAGGAGGAAGGTTATATTCATAATTTTAAAGTAGAAGATGATAATAAACAGGGAATTTTAAAGTTAACTCTTAAATATCATAAAGGAAAAAGTGTTATTTCCGGGCTTGAAAGAATCAGTAAGCCTGGAAGAAGGGTTTATTGTGGAGCAGATGAAGTTCCATGGGTAATGAATGGTTTGGGGATTGCAATTATTTCAACTTCAAAGGGAGTTTTGACTGACAAAAAGTGTAGAGAGTTAAGAGTTGGAGGAGAAGTGCTTTGTTATATCTGGTAAAATGGAGAGGAAAAAATGTCTAAAATAGGAAGAAGACCTATTCCTTTACCAGAAAATGTTAAAGTAAATATTGGAACAGATTACATAGAAATAGAAGGTCCAAAAGGAAAGTTAATAACTCCACTATTTAAAGGAATAAAAGCAAAAATAGAGGACCATAAATTAATTTTTGAAAGGTCAAATGATTCGAAACAACAGAAGGCATTTCATGGCTTGGCACGGAGTTTAGCGAATAATGCTGTAATTGGAGTTACAAAAGGGTTTACCAAACAATTAGAAATTTCAGGTGTTGGATATAAAGCACAATTGCAGGGAAAACAATTGATTCTTAATTTGGGGTATTCTCATCCCATTACATATACTGTACCTGAAGGTATAGAAGTAAAGGTTGAAAAACCGACCCTAATTACCATCTCTGGTATTGATAAGCAGAAAGTGGGACAAGTAGCAGCTGAGATTAGAGCTTTTAGAAAACCTGATCCATACAAATTAAAAGGAATAAGATATGTTGGTGAACAACTTAGGAAGAAAGAAAGAAGAGCTGGTGTAGGAGGGCAAAAGTAAATATGATTAAAGACAAAGCTATTTTAAAAAGAGCTCGAAGGGAAAGGATAAAAAAGAGAATCAGAAAAAAGATAAGAGGAACAATGGAAAGACCGAGATTGTGCGTATATAAAAGTAATCGATATATCTATGCTCAGGCTGTGGATGATGAGCGTGGAGTGACAATTGCCTCAGCTTCAAGCCTTGAAAAAGATTTAAGGAACCCGGGCAAAAAAAATAATAAGAATGTAGAAATAGCAAGAAAAGTCGGGGAGAGAATTGCTGAAAGATTGTTGGAAAAGAAAATTAAAAAAGTTGTATTTGACCGAAGCGGTTACCCATATCATGGAAGAATAAAAGCCTTAGCTGAGGGAGCAAGAGAGAAGGGTTTAGAATTTTAGAATTTAAGGAGGAGAGATGAAGGAAGAAAAGGAACAATTGATAGAACAGGAGGCGATAGAGGAAGAAGTACAGTTCAAAGAAGAAGTAATCTCAATAAGAAGAGTTGCTAAAGTTGTAACAGGAGGAAAGAATTTAAGCTTCAGTGTGCTGGTAGCTGTAGGAGATGAAAAGGGAAGAGTAGGGATTGGAAAGGGGAAGGCGAGAGAAGTCCCTCAGGCTATCAGAAAGGCAGTAGAAAATGCAAAAAAGAATTTAATAAAAGTCCCGATTTATAAGGATACAATACCTCATTATGTAATAGGACATTACGGGGCTGGTCTGGTTATTCTCCGTCCAGCGTCCAAGGGAACAGGTGTAATTGCAGGAGGTGCTGTAAGAGCGATTGTTAGTTTAGCTGGAATAAAAGATATTTTAACCAAATCCATTGGTAGCAATAATCCTTATAGTATGGCGAATGCTACAATGGAAGCTTTAAAACAGCTTAAAAGCCCTGAAGAAGTGGCTGAAATGAGAGGTAAAAAAGTAGAGGAAATACTGTCATGAAAAAGGGAACAAAGAAAATTGGTAAATTAAAAATAAAATTAGTAAGAAGTTTGATTGGGAAACCGAAAAAACAGAGAGAGATTGTCAGAGGTCTTGGCTTGAGAAGGTTGAATCATGAAGTAATAAGAGAAGATAGACCAGAAATCTGGGGTATGATTAACAAAGTTAGACATTTAGTTGCGGTAGAGCCTTTAAATACAGAAGAGTTAAAAGAGAAAAGTAAAGGAAAATGATTAATTAATGAGGTGGTAAAAAATGAATTTAAGCACTTTGAAACCAGCTAAGGGCTCAAGAAAAAAGAGGAAAAGAGTTGGTCGGGGTCCTGGTTCAGGTCATGGAAAAACAGCATGTAGAGGTCACAAAGGACAAAAATCAAGGTCTGGTCATTCCCTCAAAAGAGGATTTGAAGGTGGGCAAATGCCCCTCCATAGAAGAGTACCGAAGAGAGGTTTTACTTCCCCTTTTAAAGAAGGATATCAGATTGTTAATCTGGATAAAATATCAGAAATACCAAAAGAAGAGGTGAAGCTGGAAGATTTATTGGAAGCAGGTCTGATAAAAAAATTAACAAGAAAAGTTAAGATTTTGGCTCGGGGTGAAATAAACTCAGCCAAAAAAATTCATGCCCATAGTTTCAGTGAGACTGCAAAAGAAAAAATAGAGAAGGCTGGAGGGCAGGCGATAATAATAGGAGCTAAGTAAAATGTTAGAAAGCATAAGAAATATGTTTGTAATTCCAGATTTAAGGAAGAGAATATTCTTTACCCTTGCTCTTTTAGCTGTTTATAGAATTGGTTCCACTATTCCCAATCCCGGGATAAGTGCAGAGGCATTGGCGGAATTCTGGCAAACAGCAAAAGGAACAATTTTAGGGTTTATTGACCTTTTTTCTGGGCGAAATATGTCAAGGATGACAATATTTGCCCTCGGAATTATGCCATATATTAGTGCATCAATTATTCTCCAGCTTTTAACAGTTGTATGGCCTTATTTAGAAAGATTGTCCAAGGAAGGAGAACTCGGAAGGAGGAAAATTACTCAATATACTCGTTATGGAACAGTTTTGATTTGTGTTATTCAAGCATTCGGAATAAGCATATTTCTTGAGAAATTGCAAGCTCCAGGCGATGTCCCAATAGTTCCAAATCCAGGTTGGGGGTTTAGGCTGCTAACTGTTCTTACCTTAACAACTGGAACAGTATTTATAATGTGGCTTGGTGAACAGATTTCGGAAAGAGGTATAGGGAATGGTATATCTCTTATAATTTTTGCAGGTATTGTTGTTGACTTTCCCAGAGGTGTACGGACGGTTTTGACTGGTTTAAAGACAGGAGATATGACCCCTTTGCGTTTGATATTTTTACTAATCCTCATGATTTCAGTAATTGCAATTATTGTTTTCGTTGAGAGAGCTCATAGAAGGATTCCTGTGTCTTATGCCAAAAGAGTTGTGGGAAGAAAAATATATGGAGGACAGAGTACACATTTGCCTTTAAGAGTAAATACAGGAGGAGTTATTCCAATTATTTTTGCAGCTTCAATTATTACGATTCCTCCAACTCTTGCCAATTTTATAAAACATCCGATTGCCCAATCAATTGCTCAGCAATTTGGATGGGGAATGCCCCTTTATAATTTGTTGTATATTATTTCTATAATCTTTTTTACATATTTTTATGTTTCCATAATTTTCAATCCAAACGATGTTGCAGATAATTTAAGAAAGTATGGAGGATATATACCGGGTATAAGGCCGGGGAAGAACACTGCAGATTATATAGATAATGTGTTATCAAGAATTACATTGGTAGGAGCAATTTATTTAGCTGCAATTGCTATTTTACCGGAATTTCTTATGACAGGATTTAAAGTTCATACAATTCCCCTTATAGGAGATTTTCTTGAAGCGAATTTACCAAAATGGTTCACTCAAGGGCTTAATGTCCAATTTTATTTTGGGGGGACTTCTATTTTGATTGTTGTGGGAGTGGCAATGGATACTCTTCAACAGGTGGAGGCTCAGTTAGTTATGAGACATTATGATGGGTTTATGAAAAAGGTAAGAATTAGAGGGAGAAGATGAGAATTATTTTGCTGGGTCCACCAGGAGCAGGTAAGGGAACTCAAGCAGAATTACTCTCTAAAAAACTTGGTATACCTAAAATTTCTACAGGAGATTTATTGAGGGAAGAGATTGACAGAGGGTCTGAATTGGGTATTAGGGCTAAAGAGAAAGTGGAGAAGGGAGAGCTTGTAGATGATGAATTAGTATTTGCTATTCTTAAAAAAAGAATAGAAAAAGATGACTGTAAAAATGGATACATTTTAGATGGGTTTCCAAGAAATGTGGCACAGGTGGAAAAATTTTATAAGATATTTAACAATCAACAGGAATTAGTAATTGAAATTTCAGTGAGTGAAGATGAATTAGTTAGACGTTTGACATCTCGAAGAATATGTAAAGAATGTGGAGCTACCTATAATTTATTATTTTTTAAACCAAGGGTAGAAAATAAATGTGATGTCTGCGGAGGAGAGTTGATTAGAAGAGATGATGACCAGGAAGAGGTGATCAGAAAAAGGTTTAAAGTTTATGAGGAGGAAACCAAGCCATTGATTAATTATTATTATAAAAAGGGAAATTACTTCAAGGTTGCAGGAGATGCTGATATTGATGAGATATTTAATAGAATTTATGCTATAATTAAAAGTAATATAAGAAGATTTGTGGAGAGAAAAAGTGATTATCTATAAAACAGAAGAAGAGATTGAATGCATGAAAGAGAGCAATTATATAGTTGCAAAAATACTTCGTGAATTGAAGAAGATGATAAGACCGGGTTTAAAAACGATAGAGTTAGAGAAATATGCAGATAGGAGAATAGAAGAAATGGGTGCTAAGCCAGCTTTTAAAGGGTACCGCGGTTTTCCTTATTCTCTATGTGTTTCAGTTAATGAGGAGATTGTTCACGGTATACCTTCTGAAAGAAGACTTAAAGAAGGAGATATAGTAAGTTTAGATTTAGGCGTTTATTATAAAGGATATTATGGAGATGCTGCCATTACTGTTGGTGTAGGAGAGGTGCCACCAGAGAGTAAGAGATTAATGGAGGTTGGAGAAAAAGCTTTAGAGATTGGAATAAATATGGTTAAAGAAGGTAATAGAATATCAGATATTTCAAATGCTATACAGAAATTTGTTGAGGAAAATGGTTTTTCAGTAATTAGAGATTTTGTGGGGCACGGGATAGGAACCTCTTTACATGAAGACCCTCAAATCCCAAATTTTGGACCTCCTGGTAGAGGACCAAAAATAAAAAGGGGCATGGTTCTTGCTATTGAACCCATGATAGCTGCCGGTGGATATGAGGTGGAGATACTTTCAGACTCCTGGACAGCAGTTACTAAAGATAGAAGCAGAGCTGTTCATTTTGAACACAGTGTGGCTGTGACAAGTAATGGTCCTCTAATTTTAAGTTCATTTAATGAAGAGGAGTAAAGATGCGTAAAGAAGAACCAATAGAAGTAGAAGGAACTGTAATAGAAACCTTGCCGAATGCCATGTTTAAAGTGGAATTGGATAATAAACATGTAGTTTTAGCTCATGTTTCTGGGAGAATGAGGAAACATTTTATAAGAATATTGCCAGGCGACAGAGTACTGGTAGAGTTATCCCCTTACGATTTAACAAGAGGAAGAATAATTTATAGGTATAAATGAGAGGGTAAAAATGAAAGTAAGAGCATCAGTGAAGAAAATTTGTAATAAATGTAAAATTATAAAAAGAAAGGGCTCGGTAAGAGTTATTTGTGAAAATCCAAAACATAAACAGAGACAAGGTTAATAAAGAGGTGAGAGAATGGCAAGAATTGCAGGAGTAACTCTTCCATCTAATAAAAGAGTAGAAATAGGTTTAACCTATATTTACGGAATTGGTCGTTCAAAAGCAAATAAAATTCTTGAAGAAGCAAAGGTTGATAGAGATAAAAAAGTCAAGGATCTGACCGAAGATGAAATAAATAGGATACGACTTATTATAGAGAAACGAGAAAAGGTAGAAGGTGAGCTTCGAAAAGAGATTGCAATGAATATAAAACGTCTTATAGATATTGGATGCTATCGCGGGCTCAGACATAAAAGAAATTTACCTGTTAGAGGACAGAGAACAAGGTCGAATGCTCGGACAAGGAAAGGACCGAGGGGTAATTTAATGAAAAGAAGAAAAGAAGGGAGGTAAAGGAAAATGCCACGGAGACCACGAGGAAGAAGAAAGAAAAAGGAAAAAAAGGAAGTGGGCTTTGCGGTCGCTCATATTCAGGCTACATTTAATAATACAATTGTTACTATTACAGACCAAAAAGGGAATACTTTATGCTGGTCAAGCGGAGGGGTAACTGGATTTAAAGGAGCAAGAAAAGGAACTCCTTTTGCTGCTCAAATGGCTGCGCAGGATGCAGCAAGTAAAGCGAAAGAATACGGCGTCCGTTATATAGATGTTCGTGTAAAAGGTCCTGGGGCAGGAAGAGAACCAGCTATAAGAGCACTTCAAGCAGCAGGTTTAGAGATAAAATCAATCAGAGATGTTACCCCAATTCCTCATAACGGCTGTCGACCGAGAAAAAGGAGGAGAGTATAATTTTCTACAATTTTAGCAAAGAAGAGCTACCAAATTTAAAGGAGGTAGAAGGTGGCTAAGTACAGAGGTCCTAAATGTCGTTTATGTAGGACAGAAAGAACAAAGTTATTTTTAAAAGGACAGAAATGTCTAACAGATAAATGCCCTCTTGAAAGAAGACCATATGGTCCAGGTCAGCATGGGAGAATTAGAAAGAGATTAGTGGGTTATGGATTGCAGCTAAGAGAGAAGCAAAAAGTTAAAAGATACTATGGGATGTCTGAAAAGCAATTTAAATTATTTTTTGAAAGAGCTGAGCGGATGCGTGGACCCACGGGTGAAAATTTATTAGTCATGTTGGAAAGAAGATTGGATAATGTTGTTTATTTGATGGGATTTGCCTTTTCCAGAACTCATGCAAGACAATTGATTGCTCACGGACATATAAGAGTGAATAATAGAAAGGTTGATATTCCTTCATATTTAGTTAAAGTTGGAGATGAGATTGCCCTTAAAGATAAATCTGCAAAAAACGAGAATATAAAGGCAATCTTTGATTTTAATAAAGATAAAGAGATTCCGAGCTGGATAGAGCTTGATAGAGAGGGAATGAAGGGCAAAATTATTTCCCTTCCGACAAGACAGGATGTAACTCTTCCAGTCGAGGAACATTACATAGTAGAGTTATATTCTAAATAATAATTAAGAGGAGGAACTTATGGCTGAGGGAATGAGAAAATTACAGAGGCCAAGATTTTTAGAGTGTGATTATAAAACCTTAACAGATAAATATGGTTTGTTTTATGCACAGCCTTTTGAAAGAGGATACGGGGTTACAATAGGAAATTCATTGAGGAGAGTTCTCTTGTCATCAATTGAAGGAGCGGCTATAACTGCTGTTAAGATTGAAGGAGTTCTTCATGAATTTAGCACCATTTCAGGAGTTGTTGAAGATGTAACAGATATAATTTTAAATTTAAAAAGTATCCCTTTAAAACTTAAAACTCATAAAGTTAAAACAATGACTTTGAAAGCTGTTGGACCTGGAGAGGTGAAGTCTAAGGATATAGCTCATGATGGAGATATTGAGATTTTAGACCCTGAGATTCATATTGCAACATTGGATGAGGATGGTAAACTTGAGATAGAAATGAGAGTTAAAAATAATATAGGATATGTTCCTGCTGACCAAAACTATGATGAGGATTTGAGTCTTGGTTATATTCCTTTAGACTCAGTCCATTCTCCAATAAAAAAAGTAAATTATCGAGTGGAACCAACAAGAGTAGGAGAAAGAACTGATTATGAAAAATTGATTATAGAAGTGTGGACAAATGGAGCAATTCATCCTCAGGATGCGATTTCCCAGGCTGCAAAAATCTTACGAGACCACTTATTAATATTTATGAATTTTATTGACCAAATAGAAGAAATAGAGGCTAAGCCTGCAAAAAAAGAAATTCCTTTAATGTCTTTTTCAGAATTGCTGGCAAAGCCAATTGAGCATTTAGAATTATCAGTTCGTTCAAGTAATTGTTTAAAGGCAGCAGGAGTTAGGAGGATTTATGAATTAGTTCAAAAAAAGGAAGATGAACTTTTGAAAACCAAGAATTTTGGAAGGAAGTCCCTGGCTGAGATAAAAGAAACTCTTGAGAATTTAGGATTAAGCTTAGGGGTGGAACTTCATCCTAAATTATTGGAAAGAATTAATAAGACAATAGAGAAAGAAGCAAAGGAGTCCGAAGATGAGACATAGAGTCGGAGGTAAGAAATTAAGAAGAAATCCTGCGCATAGAAGAGCATTATTAAGAAATCTTGTTACATCTTTACTTGATAAGGAGAGAATAATAACAACTCTTGCAAGAGCTAAGGCTGCACGTCCTTTAGCGGAAAAAATGATAACCTTAGCCAAGAAAAATACATTACATACCCGACGCCAAGCTCTTGGTTTTATTTTCAAGAAAGAAGTTGTTAAAAAGTTATTTGATGAACTGGGTCCAAGATTTGCGGAGAGAGAAGGAGGATATACAAGAATTATAAAACTGGGACCTCGCGAGGGAGATGGAGCTGAGATGGCGATTTTAGAATTAGTTGGAACTGAATTTGTTAAAAAAGAAAAGAAAAAGTCCTCTTCCAAGAAAAAGTCATAATTATTCAGATAATTTTATAAAAGAACTATAATAACTAATGACCATGCTGTAACTTCTGCTCTTTGGCCAAA
>CAZWBN010000031.1:0-11334 GCA_964632095.1 uncultured Clostridia bacterium
TTAAATTGAAAAAATTTTATTTTTGTAGTAAAATAATATGAAATAATTTCCTTTCAGCGGTAACACTTTTTAAAAATATTTATTTGTTCTTCATTCATTATATAGAAATTGTTCTTTGATTTTATATGAAGAAACTTAAGGTAAAGGAGGTGGAGATGAAGGTTTTAATTTGTGCAGCGGGCAAAGGGAGCAGGTTAAAACATAAATTTTCCCCTAAACCTTTAACTCCAATTTTTGGATTATCTTTGCTTGAAAGAGTAATTCTTAATTGTAAAGCAGTGGGTTTGAAAGACTTTATAATTGTGGTAGGATATAAAGCTGAAGAAATAATGAAGAAAATAGGAAACGGAGAAAAATACGGAGTCAGAATTCAATACATATTTAATGACGAATGGGAAAAAGGAAATGGAGTATCTGTGTTAAAGGCTAAAGATTATATAGAAAAAAATGAGAATTTTTTATTAATAATGTCAGACCATTTATTTGATAAATCTATAATAAAGAAATTACTACTTTTTAAAGGAGATGGAAAATACTGTTATTTAGCCATTGATTGTGACCTGGACGGAGAGCATTTCAATATTTTTGATGCAACAAAGACTGAAGTAGTAAATGGAAAAGTTAAAAATATCGGAAAAGAAATAGAGAATTTTAATGCCATAGATACAGGGATATTTTTATGTAATTCTTCGATATTTCAAGCTCTTGATAAAAGTGTCTCTGAGGGAAAATATTCCCTTTCAGAAGGCAATCAAGTTTTGAGTAAAAAAGGAAAATTGAAAACAGTTGATGTAACAGGACATTTCTGGATTGATGTGGATGATGAGGAAGCTTTAAGAAAAGCAAAGCGGTTTTTATTAAAAGGTTTATGTAAAGAAACGGATGGACCTGTTTCAAAATACTTAAATAGACCTCTTTCTCTCCTTATATCCCCAATATTCGTAAATCATAATATATCACCAAATCTCTTGACCTTTCTCAGCTTTTTATTAGCATGTATTTCGGGAATATTTTTCTCTTTTGGAACATATTTTTGGGCTATTTTAGCAGGAATAACAGCTCAGTTATCTTCGATTATAGATGGGTGTGATGGTGAAGTTGCAAGATTAAAATTAAAAACAAGCAAATTCGGAGAATGGCTCGACAGGGTTTTAGATAGATATGCTGACGGAATAATAATAATTGGAATGACTCATAATATCTGGTTGCATTCTAATGCAAAGTGGGTATGGCTTCTCGGTTTCATTGCACTTACTGGCACTTATTTGGTTAGTTACACAGCTCAGTTCTATGATAGATTAATTTTAAAAATTAACTCTGAGCAGAAGTTTTTTAGATTTTTTGGAAGAGACATGAGATTATTTATAATTTTCCTTGGAGGAATAACAAACCAGTTATTTTTAACATTGGTTATACTTGCTGTTTTAAGCAATCTTGAGACTCTGAGAAGATTGTATAAGCTCTATATTTTTAGAAGTTTACTTACTAATTAAATATGTTTTAATAAAAAATGAATTTTTTAAAAAGAATTTTCTTTCTAATTTTCTTATTATCAGTAATCATTGGTTCTATTCAAGCTCAAGAAATTCCTTATCATAAAAAATTAAAATATGACTTTTTAGCACTTCTTAAAGGGATACCCGAGCATAATTTTGATGTTCTACATTATGAATTTGATTGGAAAATTGATTTCGATTCTCGAACTATTCATGGTCATGCTTCAATTGAAATTCTAAGTCTTATCAATGGTTTAAATAAAATTACTCTTCATTTAGCAGATAATTTAAAAGTAACAAAAATTGCACAAGGAAAATTTTCAATTGATTTTATTCATCACAATAATTTGCTCGATATTTATTTAGTTCAAAGTTTGAACAAGAATGAAAAAACTGAAATAGAAATTTTCTATTATGGTCATCCGCAAGAAGGACTCAATTTTTCTTATCATCAGGATTATCCCATTATCTGGAGCTTGGATGAACCGATTGGAGCACGCTACTGGTTTCCATGTTATGACCATCCTTCTGACAAAGCAACAGTTGAAATTAGAGTTACTGTTCCAGCTGATATGATAGTAGCATCCAATGGGAAGTTGATTGACATTATTACAAATAATGATAATACAGTTACTTACTTCTGGAAAGAAGATTATCCTATAGCTACCTATTTAATATCTATTTCAGCTACTAACTATGAAGTTTTTAGAGATTTTTATCTCTCGGGTAAAGGAAAAAACATGGAAATTGTTTACTTTGTTTATCCGGAGGATATTGTTCTTGCTCAGGAAGATTTTTCTGTCACTCCGTCCATGGTTGAATTTTTCTCAAATTTATTTGGTGAATACCCTTTTTTAGAAGAAAAATACGGTATGGCTGAAATTCCTGGAAGTACAGCAATGGAACATCAAACATGCACTTCTTATCCTTCCACACTTATAACCGGAACTCATAAGTATGACTGGATAATAGCTCATGAATTGGCTCATCAATGGTGGGGAGACCTTGTTACATTATCAGATTGGCCAGATATATGGTTAAATGAAGGATTTGCTACTTATTCTGATGCTCTCTGGCATGAACATATTTACGGTTTTGAAGGATTAAAGTCACGGATGGCTGATTTTAAAAATATATATTTCACTCATCATAAGGGTTCCGAGCACCCGATTTACAATCCACCTTCAGGACATCTTTTCTGTGCAATAGAATATGAAAAAGCAGCATGGGTTCTTCATATGCTAAGATTTGTTGTCGGAGATTCAAAATTTTGGAGAATATTAAGAAGATATGCTATTCTTTATGCTTATGGTAATGCATCCACTAATGATTTTCAACATGTATGCGAAGAAATTTATGGAGAGAATCTGGACTGGTTCTTTAATGAATGGATTTATGAATCGGGTTATCCTGTCTATCAATTTGGATGGGGAATTTCACAATCTAATAAAGTTAGAATAATAATAAATCAAATTCAAAAAGATTTTCCTGTTTTTACGATGCCTGTAGAGTTAAAATTTATTTTTCCCACAGGAGAATTGAAAAAAACAGTATGGGTTGAAGATAAATATAATGTTTTCGAATTCTCTTTTGAACAGAGTCCTTTGGATATTCTTTTTGACCCTGATAATTGGATTTTATGCAAATTGGAAAAATTTGAGAAAAAAGGGAAAAGTCGAAAATAGCTGATTAAGATATCAGGAGTTCTTTTATTTTTACTTTTATCCTCAGGAAATATAAAAATATAAGCATAAAAATAATTCCTATTATACTATAAAAATAAGATTTATCTATTCCCTGCGTTATCTGGTGAGCAGTAAGAATTACACTCCTCTGGAGATGAATAAAGAGAAGATTAAAAAATATAAGAACTAAAAAAATAAACTCTTTAATCAAAGAATAAATTATTTTCCTTTTTTCAAAAGGAAGGATAGATAGACTTTCTTTTTTAGGAAAATTAATAGAATTACTGAAATATGCTAATAGAGAGAAACCGATTATGAAAATTGTCTGTATTATAGGAAGAAGAAAAAAAGAAAATACAGATTTTTCCTTCCATGAATCAGGTTTGCCAGAAATATTGAAATGCACAGGAATTCTTTCAGGTAATTTTGGAAAGGCTACAAACGACATAATCCAGCTCAAAGTAAACAACAGAATATTTGCTCCAATTAGCCATTTTACAATTTTAATTCTTCTTATTTTTTTCTCCTTTTTGATAAAATTTCATTTTTTAAGAATAACTCCATTATTATTCATTTGTCAATTTTCAAAAAATATTTGTGCAAAAAAAGCATAAATATTGACTTTCTTATTGTAAAAAATTAAGATATTCACAAAAGAAAAAATGGAAGAAATACTGATAAAACTAAGAGATTTAAAAATTCCTGACATTCAAATATCACATTTTCCTCTTATAATTCAGGCAATTATTTATCTTATCATTCTTATTATTTTTATAAAATTAATAAAGACTCTGAATAAAAGTATAGCAGTAGCTTTATATAATAGAACCCTATTTCTCTCAAATTTTTTCACAATACTTTTTCGCGACTTTCATTTAACCAGAAAAGCAAAAAAAAGTTATAAATTAGGATATGTAAAAGAAGCTGGTGAACTTTATGAAAAGATTGGAAAATTTAAAAAAGCATTGAAAATTTATAAGGATTCCAGAAGTTATCTGAATTTAGCTCATTTATATCAAAAAATCGGGGAAATAAATAAGGCTGAGAAATTATATCTAAAATATGGTCTTTTTTCTGAATTAGTGGATTTTTATATATCCACAGGTAAAATTGAAAAAGCTGTTAAATTATATTTAGATAAAGAAAAATATTCAGAGGCTGCCCATCTTTTGCTCCTTTTAAAGAAATGGCAGGAGGCAGGAGAATTGTTTGAAAGAGAGAAATTGTATTTTGAAGCAGGAAAAGCTTTTGAAAAAGCTGGTTTTTTAGGTAGAGCGGTCACGAATTATGAAAAATGGTATGCTGATAACAAAGAAATTATTCAGAGAAATCAGGAAACAAAGAAAAAATTTGAGACTGTGATTAAAGCAATGGAAAATTCAGGAAAAATAGATAGATGTATGGAAATGTTGACCGAGCAAAATATGTTTGAAAAAGCAGGAGAAATATGTAAGAGGCATGGAAAATTAGAGAAAGCAGCTGATTATTTTAAAAAATCTAAAAATTTCTTTCAGGCAGCAGAAATATATAAATCATTGGGGGATGAAAAAAAGAGATATCAAATGCTTGGGGAAGCTTATTTCGCAAAAAATCAGATTGGAAAAGCTGCTCAGTATTTTGAAAAGGGTGAGGATTATGAAAGAGCGGCAAAATTATATGAATGGGATAATCAAGACGATAAAGCTGCCGTATGTTATTATAAAAGTAAAAATTTTGTTCTTGCAGGTGATAGTTTTTTAAGAATAGGGGAAGTAGAAAAGGCTGCTGAGTGTTATGAATTAGGAAAAGATTTTCAACAGGCTGCATCTTTATATTATCAAATCAAAAATTTTCCAAAAGCATTAACTCTTTATAAATTATCCGAGGATTATTTTAATGCAGGAAAAGTAGCATATGAAATGGGAGAGAAGGATGAAGCGCTGGAGCTTCTTAAAAAGGTCCCTTATGAAAGTCCAAACTTTTTTCAAGCTAACTTCATTGCAGGAAAAATTTATTTAGAAAGAGAAGAATTTAGTAAAGCAGAAGAAAGATTTCTTAAAGCAATAAATGAAGAGACCTTAAATGAGGGTAATAAAGAATATTACTATTATCTTGCTCGAACATACGAGGAGAGGCAAAAATATGATGAAGCGAAGACTTTATATAATAGAATTTATGAGCTGGACAAAGAATTTAAAGATATTGAAGATAAAATTCAAGAAATAGAGGATAAAGCAAGAGAAAAAGCTAAGCTTGAGAGAGCTGTTGAAGATTCATCAGAAAGATATAGAATGATTGAGAAAATTGGAGAGGGGGGTATGGGAGCGGTTTATAAAGCAGAAGATTTGATTTTAAAAAGAATCGTTGCATTAAAAATGTTGAATAAAGAATTCTTGCAAAAGAGAAAAGCGGTGGAAAGATTTTTAAGTGAAGCGAGAACCTCTGCTTCTTTATCTCACCCAAACATAATTACTGTCTATGATGTTGGTCAAATAGAAGAAAGTTATTTCATCTCCATGGAGTTCATTGAAGGTGAGACCTTTATGGACTATTTAAGAAAAGTTGGAAGACTCACGGTTCCCCAATTAATTTTTGTTGCTTATAATCTTTTTAAAGCTTTAGATTATGCCCATAGAAAAGGAGTCATTCACAGGGATATAAAACCTCATAACATAATGCTTACAAAGGATAAACAAATAAAAGTCATGGATTTCGGCATTGCAATTATTCTCTCAGGAGAAAGTAGAGAAATGACATTTAGTGGAACACCCTATTATATGGCTCCTGAACAGATACTTGGAACATCAATTGACCATAGAACAGACATTTATTCAGCAGGAGCAACTCTTTATCACTTAGCAGTTGGAAGACCCCCTTTTGCAGAAGGGGATGTTTTTTCTCAACACCTTTCAAAGAAACCAAAACCTTTGAGAGAAATCAGGAAAGACATACACCCTCATCTTGATTATATTATTCTGAGGTGTCTTGAAAAAGATAAAATAAATAGATTCCAATCTGCTGAGGAAGTTTTAAATGAATTGAGAAAAATCAAAATTTAAAAAATTCTTTAATGAAAGCTCTTGTTTTTAGTAAAAAAAGAATCAAGCTAAAAAAAATTCCAATCCCTGAGCCCAAACGAAATGAAGCTCTTATCAAAGTTATAAAAGCAGGAATATGTAATACCGACCTTGAAATTCTGAAAGGTTATATGAATTTTGAAGGAGTTCTGGGGCATGAATTTGTTGGAATAGTGGTAGAATCTGAAGAAAAAAAATGGATTGGAAAAAGAGTTGTAGGAGAAATAAATATTGGATGTGGTATTTGTGATTATTGCTTAAAAAATAAAATAAATCACTGCCCATCAAGGAAGGTTCTGGGGATTTTAAATAAAGATGGAGTCTTCTCGGAATATATAACCCTACCTCTTTCAAATCTTCATGTAGTCCCAGATAAAATCTCAGATAGAGCAGCTGTTTTTACAGAACCATTAGCTGCAGCATTGAGGATTCTGGAACAGATAAAATTAAGTAGAAAAGATAAAGTTTTAATCCTTGGCGATGGAAAATTAGGTTTACTTATTGCTCAAGTAATCAAAAGAACAGGAGTCAATGTGTATTGTATAGGAAAACATAAGAAAAAATTAAAAATTCTGGAAGAAAAAGGGGTTAAAACCCTGTTAGCAGGGGAGGGGATTGCTAAAAAATTTGATATCGTTATAGAAGCTACTGGAAATAGAGAAGGCTTTGAAATGGCTTTGAATTACACTAAACCTGAAGGAAAAATAATTTTAAAAAGCACTTACTCTGGAAATATAAATACTGACATTTCCGCTGTGGTTATTAATGAATTTCATATCATAGGTTCAAGATGTGGACCTTTTGATAAGGCTCTAAAATGGTTAGAGAAAGATTTAATTGATATTGAATCTTTGATTGATGGTGAATATTCCCTGGATGAATGGAAAAAAGCATTTTCTGAAGCGCGGAAAAGCGAGAATTTAAAAATATTGTTTGCAATAAGTCAATAATTCTTCCCAATTTATTTAAAAAGTGATATACATAAATGTTAGATTAATTTCATATGAATTTTTATTGTGAGGTAAGGCATTGAAGAAAAAAGAATATATTGAAGAAATAATTAAATTAAAGAAAGATAGAAATGCAATAATACTTGCTCATAATTATCAGAGAGGAGAGGTGCAGGATATTGCTGATTATATAGGTGATTCCCTTGGGTTAAGTCAAAAAGCTGCAGAGGTCAAAGAGAAAGTTATTGTTTTTTGTGGAGTTCATTTTATGGCTGAAACTGCTTCAATTCTGGCTCCAGATAAGATTATTCTTATTCCTGATATAACTGCCGGGTGTCCAATGGCTGATATGATTAATGCTCAGGAAATGACAGACTGGAGAAATAAATATTCTGGAAAACCTGTAGTTTGTTATGTGAATTCAACTGCTGAGGTAAAAGCTGAATGTGATTTTTGTTGCACTTCTTCAAATGCGATTAAAATAGTTGAAAATATTGATTCAAATGAAATTTTATTTGCACCAGATCAGTATCTTGGAAGCTATGTAGCATCTAAAACAAATAAAAAACTCATTTTATGGGATGGATATTGTTATGTTCACAGAATGATATTACCGAAACATATTCTGGATAAGAAACAGAAATACCCTGAAGCAGAAGTTTGGGCTCATCCAGAGTGCAGGGGAGAGGTATTGGAATTAGCGGATAAAGTTCTCTCCACAGGAGGAATGGTTAAACAGGCAAGACTCACGGATAAAAAAGAAATCATAATTGCAACAGAAACTGGAATTATTTACAGGCTTAAAAAGGAAAATCCTGATAAAAATTTCTATCCTGCTTACGAATACGCTATTTGCAGTAACATGAAAAAAATAACATTAAAAAAGGTTCTTGATTCCTTAAGAGAAATGAAATTTAAAGTTAAAGTTCCCGAAGAAATATCTGTGCGAGCAAAGAAAGCAATCGAAAGAATGGTAAGCATTGCTTAAGGGAAAAATTCATTATGAATAGCATTAATTACTTTTTCAATATCAGTTTCTTTAATGATAAAATATGAAGCAACTTCCGAAGCTCCCATAGAAATCATTTCCACATTTACATTTTCTTTTGCAACTGAGGCGAAAATTTTAGCTGCAATGCCTTTTTCTTCTTTCAATCCTTCTCCTACTACCGCGACCAAGGCAATCTCTTCTACTAAATTAATTTTTTCTATTATTCCATTGCACAATTGTTTTACCGTTTGATAACTTCTTAATGAATCTCTTTTATCCAGTAAAAGATTTATACAGGTTTGAGAGGTTAAAATTGAATAAATATTTATTCCTTTACGAGAAAGAGCTTTACCAATTTCTCCAATAATTCCTGGCTTGTAGCCAACTCCTGGTCCATAAATTCTAAGCACAGCTATATTTTTGTTGAAAGTAACACTTTTTATGACATTTTCTTTCTTATATCCCTTTTGTAAAATTAAGGTTCCCTTATCCCTATTTTCATGAAAATTTTTTATTATAATTTTTGTTTTTAATCCAGACAAAGGTTCAACAGTTCGGGGATGAAGAATTCTTGCACCAAAATAGGAAAGTTCTGCTGCCTCATAATAGGATAATTTATCTATTTTTCTTGCATTTTTGACAACTTTGGGGTCAGCGCTCATGAAACCATTGACATCTTTCCAGATTTCAAGAACAGGTGAATTTGTCGCATATGTAGCTATCGCAGCACTGTAATCAGAGCCGTTTCTTCCAAAAGTTGTAATCTTTCCTTTCTTTGTGCATCCATAATAACCGGTTATGATAGGAATAAATCCTTTATTTAGTAAGGGGATAAGACGCCTTTCAAAATTCAATTTTGTCTCATTTAAATTAGCGGTGGCGTTTTCAAATGAGTCATCAGTTACTATTCCCAATTTCTCTGATTCAAATGCAATTGCTTTTTTGTCATTTTGTATCAAAATTTCAGAAAGAATAATTGCAGAAAATCGTTCACCATAACTTAAAACATTGGCTTTAATAGAATCTGTCAATTCTTCTGTGTAAGCAATCCCATAGAGAAGCCTCTCAAGCTTCTTTAATTTGTATTTTATTCTCCTTTTCACTCTTTTCCGAATTTCTTCTCTAAAAATAGTCTTATTAATTATGAATTCATGTTTTTTCTGAATTTTCTTTAATATTTCTTCAATTTTATTCTCGAATCTCAGTGCTATATCCAATGCTTTAAAGAGCATATCAGTAATCCCTGAAATTGCAGACACCACAACAATGACTTTTTCTTCTTGAGACTTAATTATTTCTGATACCTTTAAAAAATTTTCAGGAGTACTTAAACATGCTCCTCCAAACTTCATTACTTTCATTTTAGACCTCTATAATTTTTTTCTTTAAAGCATACTCAGCATTCAATACACTGGTGCCAGCTGCACCTCTTATGAGGTTATTCACAAGGAGGAAAAAACTTATCTTATTATTCTTCTTTCTTATTCTTCCCACGGTGATTGCCATACCATTGCAATTTTTAAAATCAAATAAAGGCTGGGGTCTATCATTTTCGTTTTTCACAATTATTGGATTTTCAGGGGCAGATGGAAGTTTTAATTTCTGTGGCTCTGATTTAAAATTTTTTAAACTTTGTATAAAGCTCCGTAAATCAACTTCTCTTTCAAATTCAATAGTTATACTTTCAAGATGTCCAAAATTTACAGGCACTCTGCAGCAATTTGCGATAATCTCCATATCTCTTTCCACTATTTTCCCATTTTTAATTTCACCCAATATTTTTTTTGTTTCTCTTTCAATTTTTTCTTCTTCTCCTTTTATATAAGGAATAATATTTCCTAATATATCCATTCCCGCAATTCCTTTTCTACCAGCTCCTGAAATCGATTGGTATGTTGAGACCGTTACGGATTTAATTGTGAATTCAATAACTGGTTTCAGAGATAAAACAAAGCCAGAAGTAGTACAGTTTGAATTTGTAACTATAAAGCCTCCATATTTACTTTTTTGTTTTTTTGCCAGCTCAAAATGCTCCGGATTAATTTCTGGGATAATTATTGGAACTTCTTCATTCATCCGATGTGCACTTGAATTGGAAAAAACATATATTCCATTATTTCTCAATTCAATTTCTATGTTTTTTGCTATAGGGGAGGGGAGAGCACTGAAAACTATTTTTACTTTATTTCTTAAGAAAGTTTCAACACATGTTCTTTCAATAACTGAATCCTTTAAACTGGATGGAATTTCATCCTCGAATCCCCAATTTACGATATCGCCATATTTCTTTTTTTCTGATTTTTGGGATGCAGTTAAACAGGAGATTTCAAAATAAGGATGGTGAGAAAGTATTCTTACAAATTGTTGTCCAACAAGACCTGTGCATCCCATTATTCCAACTTTAATTTTTTCCCTCAATTGAAATCTTTTATTCATTTCTATCCTCTTGTTATAAGGTCATAGTTAAATTCCACATTGATTATCTCAGGTAAATTTCCACCCATCCCGATTACATCATCAATAAAAACCATCATTCCTTCAATTTCATCCATCATCAAAGAATTTATCGAATTTTCTATTAATTTTTTGTCTTTTCTGGTTATAGAATTACAAAGGGCTGTTGCAATGGCATCAGCGAGGGTTACATTTGGTGAAATGACAATAGCAGCATCTGCTTTTCCAAAACTAAGAGAGTGTCCAATTGTAGCTGATGAAGTACAAACGCCAATTATTGATTTTTTCGGGTAAAATTTAAATCCAATATTATTGTTCTTGCCTGTATAAATTCCTATTGTAACCGGGTGATTTATGAACATTGCAATATCTCCTCCATTATCTACAATTACATGTTTAGCTCCTGCCCGAATTATTGCTTTAAGAGTGTATTCAGCAATCGCACCTGCAACACAAGCCATTGGACCTACACCTGCTTTTGCACTTTCTTCAACCATTCTCTTCACAATTTCAGGAGCATTGTAAGGAACAATATATGGTTTTAGAGTCAACTTGAATAAAGGGTCATTTTCTATGTAGTTTTCAAGAAAATGGCGTTGATAAAGAATTTCCTTTTCAGCTACAGGGATAAATTTTTCTTCAGTTATTACGGTAATAATGGTTTCTTTTATTCTTAATTTAACTCTTTTAAAAGCCATTTTT
>CAZWBN010000031.1:11434-14745 GCA_964632095.1 uncultured Clostridia bacterium
TTTATTGAATATATATTGCTCCTACTGGACATACATCCTCACAGACTCCACAACCTGTGCATTTTTCATAATTTACACAGACATTCCATTCCTCATCATGATAAAAAGCATCAACAGGACATATGGATATACATACTCCACAATGAATGCATTCATCTTCATCTCTATACAAATATTTACCTTCCGGAACCTTAATTTTTCTATTTTCACGATATTCCATTTTTTCAGGCTCTATCATAACCATTGGTTTAAAATTCTCCTCAAGGGAGATCTTTTGAACAGGTTCGGATAATAAAAATTTTCCATTTTCAATCCATTCTTTTAATAATTGAGCTATTAATTTTGCCTTTGAGAAGCTTGATAGGGGAGAAGTTTTAACCCTCTTCCCATTAATCTCTATATATCCTGATTTTAACTCAGCATAACTTACTTTTTTAAGAATCGGTCTTGAACGGGAAGAAATTCCATAATCAACAACATTTGTAATTATTTCACCATCACTTATTCCAGTGCTTTCAGCTATTTTCTCATTCAAAATAGGTATTGGCACACCTATTCCTATATATAAGGTGCATCCATAACCTGTAAAAGTTGCAGCCTTCAAAAATTTATTTGACATTTCTTTAAGATTCCCAATTACCATCAAAGTGGAGAATTCATTTTTTGGGTCATGCTGGGTACCATTTCCAATTATATAACCCTGAGTGCCTCCAAGGAAAATTCTTGTTCCTATTCCAATGGTTTCAAAGGTCGGATCATTCATAATAGGAGATAGTTCTCCAGCTCCTGAATAGGTTGCATTTCCAAAATTTGGAAGAAGCTTACCCATATATGTATAAAGAATTCTATCAGAAGAATTTGTAGCAACATTATATTTCTGATAGGCATTTCTCGGATTGCACATAATTGCCTGATTTAAATCATCAATTGTTATCCGGGTTTCAATACTTTTTCTTGGATAGCAGTCGGTTCCATAAGCTTCAGCTCTTACAACAACAGGCTTTCTATTAATTAAATCCTCAATTACATGAGCTCCTCCGTATTTCATTCCATGAGATTCAGAAAGCTGGGTTACACCAAGATAGGCGTCTACTGCAGCTACTCCTGTATATGCTTCAACTCCGTTAAGCCATACTCTGGACATTTTTATTGGAGGGTCTGAATGTCCAAAATTAATCCAGATTCCAGATGAACACATTGCACCAAAAGTCCCAGTGGTTACAACATCTACCTTTTCATAGGCTTTTTTTATTCCGATTTCCTTTACTATTTTTGTCATCTCATCTGCAGTAACCACTTTTACCTTTCCTTTTTTTATTTTTTCATTTATTTCTTCAATGGTTCTTTTCATTTCACACCTCCATAAGGAATATAAAGGATAGGAATATTTTTAAATGGGGATTAATTTAAATTCGGGAAGGGAATCCCGAACACGGGATTTTATAGAATACCCGTGTTCGGGTTACGCATTATCATGGCAGGAATTATTATCCAATAAATTTCAATTAAATTAGTCATGGAAAGAATTTTATATAAAATTTGATATAAATTGTCAAGATTTTTTTAAAAATCCTTTTTTATATTCTTCTAAAAATTTTTGCTTGCATTCTTTTGAACAGAAATAGTATTTTTTTCCATTTATATTCACTTCTAATGCGTCTTCCTGAGGAAGGTAAGTATTACAAACCTCATCTTTTACCATTAAATTTGACTTCTTTTGAGAATGGGGTTCCTTAGTTTGTTTAAAAATTAAACTTAATTTATTCAGAAATCTAAAAAATTTTATGAGAATATAAAGTATAAATATTAAAAATCCAATTAAAATTAATTTTACAAGCATATTAAAAATTTAGGTTATTTTTAAAAGAAAGTCAATAAATTTGACTTTATATATCTAATTATTTAAAATTAATCAGCAAATTCATGCTGGGAATAAAGAGAGTTGTATTAATTCTTTTTTTGATCGCGTCTAATTTTATATTTGCCCAACAGAGTCCTTCTCCTTATGGAATAAATGCTCATATCCCTGAAAATCGTGTTCTTAATAAAATAAAAAATGCTGGAATAAAGTGGATTAGAATTGATTTCAACTGGTATGAAATCGAAAGTTCCAGAGGAAGTTTTAACTGGTCAGAAATGGATAGAGTTGTGAATAATTCAATAGAAAGAAATTTAAGTATTCTTGCAATTCTTGCTTATACACCTTCATGGGCAAATAATGGTAAATCTAAAAATTATCCTCCTTTAAAAAAGCAGTATTGGATTAATTTTGTAAAAAGAGTTGTCACTCGTTATAAAAATAAAATTAAATACTGGTCTATGTGGAATGAACCAAATTTAGAAAAATTTTGGGCAGGGACATTAGATGAATATGTTGAGAAGATTCTCATTCCAGGCTCTAAAACAGCAAAATCCGTAGACTCAGCTTGCAAGATAGTTGGTCCTGATTTGGCTCATTTAGTCACAGAAAAAGAAATGTGGAATGTATGGCTAAGAGGAATTTTAAGAAAAGCAAAAAACTATTTGGATGTAATCTCCCATCATATTTATGATATAAGAGGACCAAGTTATATTTTTGATAAAATGGAAAATGACCAGGCACCATTAATTCCTTCAGTTCTTAGAGTCTTACAAGAAGAAAGAGTAGATAATAAACCTTTTTGGATTACTGAAACAGGTTGGGCAACAGATGAAGTAGGGGAGGAGGTTCAATCAAAATATTATCTTGAATTTCTTCAGGGAATGAGGAATAGGACTTATATAAATAAAATATTTTTTTATGAAATAATTGATGACCCAAGACCTGAAATTCCTAAATTCGGAATAATTTACAGTAATTACACTCCAAAAAAAGCCTATTATACTTATAAAGACTTTATAGCCGGAAAATATCCTCCTGAAGAGCCTGAAAAGAGGGATGAGGATGATAATAAATGTCCTATTGTGACTACTTTAAAAAAAGAGGAGAACTCTTATAAGAAAATTGCTTATCTTAAATTTGTTAGAGATAATGTATTGAAAACCACCTTAAGAGGAAATGAGCTAATAGAATTGTATTATAAATTTGCGCCAGAAATTAATTCAATTCTTCTGTCCGACCCTTACGCATTTGAACTTGCTTCTAAATGCTTAACACCTTTTGTGGAATTCAGCAAAGAGCTTTTTATAAATCCTTCAAATATTGAGAATAAAGTAATTTATTTAAATGAAGAAGATTGGGATAAAATAGAGGAGTTTATAAATGCTCTAAAATATTATGGTAGTCCTGATTTAGTAAAAATTTTAGATGAAATAGAAAAAAAATTGCCTGA
>CAZWBN010000032.1:0-14645 GCA_964632095.1 uncultured Clostridia bacterium
TACTTTTAAAGATTGTTACAGGATACGGAATAAATCCAGTAAATGGACATTTCAGCGGAGGAGCATCTGGACTCTGGATAGAAAATGGCAAAATTGCTTATCCTGTAAAAGGTCTAACTATTGCAGGCAACGCCTTTGAAATGTTAAGTAATATAGACATGGTAGGAAATGATTTGGATTTAAATAGAAGCCTTACTTCTCCAACTTTTAGAATAAAAATTATGCAAATAGGTGGAAAATAAAATATTATTTTCTTTTCTCAGGGTTTAAAACATCCTTCCACCCCTCTCATTGCTTGATTATAGGTATCTACACTTTTTATAACCGGATAAGCCTCAAGCTGGACTGTAAAATGTCAGTAGCAGCTATTGCTTATATTACACGAGAAAATTATTGTCAAAAAATAATAAAAATATAAAAACTATATATAGTATTAAAACAAAATTTTAACACAATATATTGAATTTTTCTCTTGACAAGTGGGTTAAATTTTTTTATATTAATGTAGCAAATTTTAAAAGGAGGTGAAAGAAAAAAATAAAAAATTAAGTTTTTGAAGGTGCACAGGGGCAATGAAGGGAAGTCCGTGAAAAGCGGACGCAGCCCCCGCTACTGTAATCGGGGACGAATCCCACAACCGCTTTGAAAGCGGTAAAGCCACTGCTCCTTAATGGAGTGGGAAGGCGTGGGAGGAGGATGATCCGAGAGCCAGGATACCTTCTTGCCTCTGATTTAAGCCCATCTTCGGGTGGAAGATGAGGCGATTTTTTGTTACCTCATCCTTCCCTCCGGAGAATTCCCTTTCGGGAGTAAAAGGTAAATGGTGAAATGTAAAGCAGAAAAATGAAAGGAGGGATTTAAAATGAAAAAATTAATCATCTGCATTTTAAGTTTCTTTTTAACTTTTTCTTTCACTCTAAGTAAAAATCCAAGTGAAAAAGAGAAAAAAGAAGAAAAAGTCAAATATCCAATAAAACACTATGTTTTAGTAACAGCAAACAGATTGGAAGAACCTGCTGAGAAAGTTTCAACTTCTTATACTTTAATGACAGAGGAGGAAATAGAAAAAAGACAGGCGATAACTATAGATGAGCTTCTTAATTCGGTTCCGGGATTTATAAAAGCTCAGGCAGGTTCACCAGGTCATTTGACTTCCCTTTTTATAAGGGGTTCTGAATCCGACCACAATCTTGTGCTTATAAACGGTGTTCCAGTGAATGACCCATCCTCGCCCTATTTTGATTTTTCCTCCTTAACCCTTGATGATGTTGAGAGAATTGAAATAATTAGAGGACCTCAAAGCACTCTTTATGGTTCGGATGCTCTGGGAGGAGTAATAAACCTCATTACTAAAAAAGGAGGGAAAGGGGAAAAATTTAATATAAATATCTTAGGAGGAAGTGACTCAACATATAAAGGTTCCCTTTCTTTTTCTCTTGGCAATGAATTTAGAAACCTCTTTCTTAATACATCTCATTTCTCAACAAAAGGTAATTTTGAAAATGATGATTATAGAAATACAACTCTTTCTCTTAGAGGAGAATTAAATTTTAAAAATGAAAGTAAATTAGTAATATTTACAAGATATTCAAAAACAAATCTTGGCATTCCATTTTCAATTCCAGGAGTCCCATCCCTTAAAAGAAGGCAGAAAACAGAAGAGACATTGCTAAGTTTACCCTTGTCATTTAAAATTTCTGATTTTAATATAAAATTAAATCTATCCTATTTCATGAAAAATTATGTTTTTAATGACCCAGAAGATTTCTGGGGTTACTCACACACAAAGTCAAATGTGTTAAGAATTGATATACAATCGGATTTTAAATATTCCTCTGGAATTTTTACTATTGGAGGAGAATTGAGAAAATTTCTTGTTTTTAGCGAAGATAATTTTGGTGTAAGTATAGATAATAAAAAATATGATACAAATGCTCTTTTTCTGCAAAATCAAACTTACATAGGTGATAATTTTTCAATTACAGCTGGAATAAGGATAGACCATCATAAAGAATTTGGAGTTCATTATAGCCCCAGGATTACAGGAGCTTTATTCGTTGGGAATACGAAATTTAAGGCAAGTGCTGGTTCTGGCTTTAGAGCTCCAAAGCCTTTTGAACTTTACACTCTTTGGGGAAATAGAAATTTAAAACCTGAGGTAAGTAAAAGCTGGGAAGTAGGGGTTGAACAGAAGTTTTTAAATTCACGAGTTATAATTGGATTGACCCATTTTTCCTCTAAAATAGATGATTTGATTTCGTTTAATTATTCGACATGGAAACTCGAAAATTTAGCCTATACAAAAATTAATGGTCAGGAGCTAACAGTATCATTAATTCCTCATAGAGATTTTAATTTTAAATTGAATTACACGCACTTAATTGCAAGAGACGATAAAAATGAAGAATTACTGAGAAGACCAAAACATAGCTTTAATTTTAGTTTGGATATAAATCCGATTGACAGAATGAATATATTCTTAAATTTCACATATGTTGGCAAAAGAAAAGATTATGATGAGCTCCATTTCGTAACAATTGAAAATTCACCATTTAATAAACTTGACTTTTCATTGAGATATAGAATAGATGAGAGAATACATATATTCACCAAAATAACAAATGCTTTAAATAAAAAATATGAGGAAATATATGGTTATCCTTCTCCTGACAGAGGAATCTATTTTGGAATAAAATATGGTTTCTAAAATTTTAGAAGTAAGAAATTTTTCAGCAGGATATGAAAATGGATTTGTATTGAAGGATATATCTTTTGATGTTGGAGTAGGAGAATTTTTATGCATACTTGGAAGAAATGGTTCCGGAAAAACTACTTTAATAAAAGGGATCCAGAGACTAATACCAAACATAAAAGGTGAGATTTTTATTGGAGGAGAAAAAATAAATGAGTTAAATCCAAAACAAATTGCCAGAAAAGCAGCTTATGTTCCTCAATTAAGTGATTTTATATTTCAATTTACAGTTAAAGAACTTATTGAAATGGCACGCTATGTTCATCAGGGAAGAATATTTAAATTTACAGAGTTAGATAAGAAAAAAATAGAGGAAGCAATGGAAATTGCACAGATAAGAGAACTTCAAGATAGGAAAATTGCAACACTTAGCGGAGGGGAAAGGAAACGGGTTCTTATTGCCCGCGCTCTGGTTCAAGATACTCCTTTAATATTTCTTGATGAACCAAGTGCCCATCTCGATTTAAATTTCCAAATAGAGGTATATAAACTCCTTTATAATTTATGCAGAGAGAAAAGGAAAACAATTGTATGTACAGAACATAATATTAATCTTGTAATTCCCTTTTGTGACAGGATAATTTTTCTTAACAAAGGGCGCATATTCAAAGAAGGAAAGCCATCTGAAATCATTACTGAAGAAAATATTAGAGAAGTTTATAATGCATGTGTTATAGTAAGAGAAAATCCAATTACTGGGCTACCCGAAGTTTCATTAATTAAGTAAATTGGATAAAAGAATGAAGAAATTCTTTAAATTATTTCCTTTAATAATTCTGATAATTGGATTACCTCTTATAACGGAAGGAAAAATATTTTATGATGATTTAGGTTTTAAAATTGAGATTTCATCTCAACCAAAGAGAATAATCTCTCTTGCGCCTAATGTAACAGAAATTTTGTTTGCGTTAGGATTAGATAAGCAAATTGTTGGAGTTACACGCTATTGTGATTATCCACCTCAGGCTCTTTCAAAGGAAAAAATAGGTGGTATTGTAGATATTAATATAGAAAAAATAAAATTTTTAAATCCTGATTTAGTGCTCGCTTTTCGGGGAAACAGTCTCGATGCAATTTTAAGATTAAAAAAACTCAAAATTAAAGTTTTTATTTTAAATAGTAAAAGGAGAATTAAAGGAATTTTTACTCTTATAAATGAGATAGGTGCTGTTACTTTTAAAGAAGAGGAGGCAGATAGACTTATAAAAAAATTGAAAATGAAATATGAATTTTTACAAAAGAAGCTTTTATCAGTTGATAATTATCCAGAGGTATTTCTGTCATTGCATGGTGAGGGGCTATGGACCTGTGGTGAAAGTAGTTTTCTTAATGAAATGATTTTAAAGGCAAAAGGAATAAATATAGCCGGAGATATTCCCAAGGCTTGGGTTAAATATAATAAAGAAAATTTAATTTTTAAGAATCCGGAAATAATAATTATTTTGGCAAAAGGAAGGAAGGATTTTAAAAGAGCAAGAGAGTGGTGGGAGAAGGACAAAATTTTAAGAGAAATTAAAGCTGTTAAATATGGAAGAATTTTTTACATTAATGAAGATTTTCTAACAAGACAGGGACCAAGATTAATAGAAGGTTTTAGTAAACTTGTTAGAATCCTTCACCCGGAAATTTTTAAGAATTAAGGTGAAAAAAGGACATTTTCTTATAATTTTATTAATATTGTTTTTTGCCAGTATTTTTCTTTCTCTTCTAATAGGTCCTGTAAAAACAGGTCTCATTGATTTAATGAAATTTGCTTTTGAAGGAGACAGAACATATGCATCAATATTCTGGGATATCAGATTGCCCCGCCTTATTCTTGCCTTTCTGGTGGGTTCATCCCTCTCACTTTCAGGAGCAATTCTCCAGGGTTATTTTCAAAATCCAATGGCAGGTCCTTTTGTAGTAGGAGTTTCTTCTGGTGCTTCATTTGGAGCAGTCTTAACCTATACTTTAAATCTTAATTTTGTTTTTTTTAATCTTTCAAGTCAGACATTGTTCGCTTTTCTAAGTGGATTGTTAATTGTCTATTTGGTTTATCTTCTTTCTCAAAAAAGTGGGACGATTAAAATAGAGACCCTTCTTCTGGTTGGTATTGCCCTTGGAGCACTCTGTTCCGCTCTTACTTCTTTTCTTATTTTCTGGCAGAGAGAATCAATGAATGAGGCAATATTCTGGCTTCTTGGAAGTTTTTCCTTAGCTGATTGGGAAAAAGTGATGGGCTTTTTCCCTTATTTTTTAATTTGTTTTTTTGTTTCAATATATTTCTCAAGAGAAATGAATTTATTAGTTCAAGGAGATGATATAGCTCAATCTCTGGGATGCCCTGTTAATAGAATGAGAAAAATATTTCTCATCTTAGCCACTTTTTTAGCTTCAGCTTCGGTTTCAGTTAGCGGAATTATTGGCTTTGTGGGTTTAATAATTCCTCATCTGATTAGAATTATAATTGGACCTGACCATAGATTTCTCTTCCCATTTTCAGCACTTCTTGGCGGAATATTTTTGATATTTGCAGATTTGTTTTCTCGCATTATTTTCTCCCCTGCTGAACTCCCAATAGGGGTTGTTACTGCTATAATAGGAGCTCCTTTTTTTATATACCTTTTAAGGAAAAGGGAGTATTTACAATAATATAATGACAAATAAAAGAGAATTAATTAAATTATAATTATGAGATTTTTCTTTCTTCCAGATAGAAAAAATAATTTTAAATTCCTTTCCGAAGAATTATCCGAATTGAAAATTGAATCAAAAAAATGGCAGAAGTTATGGATTAAAGCTAAGAATGCTTTAACAAAGCCCATTCCAGCAAAATTTACTGTTCAGGAAAAGGCATTTGCTCAATTAATGTCCATTAAGGATAATATTGAAATTCTTTATCCCGAGAGTTTGAGCTATAAAAAAGCAAAAGTAAAATTTAAACGTTTTCTTTATAAAGAAAGAACAAAACATATAATTCTGCTTATAGGAGAAATTATTTTATTACCATTAAGTGGATTGGTCACACCAATCCCGGGTCCGAATATTATTTTTTATGCGCTTGTATTTTTTATAATTCTTCATTGGCAGGCTTTTAGGGGAATTAATAAATTGATGAAAAGAAATTATAAGTTAATTCCTGACCCCCTTTTCGATAAATGGTATCATGCTATTAAACAAGATTCAAAAACCGGTCTAAACGATATTCTCAAAGAAATCGAAAATAATTATAGGATTAAAGAATTAAATAAAATACTTTTATAAGGGTATCTTATGAAAAAAATTTTACTTCTAAGTCTAATTTTACTTTCTTTTTGTGTACCAAGAGAAAAGCCTAAAATAACACCTATTCTTTTAAAATATGAGAAAAATATAAAAGAGGCTGATACATACATTAATAGAGGATACTACTCTTCTCTTCAAAAAGCCTTTCAGATTTATCAAAATCTGTACTCTATCCCTTCGCTTAGAAAAATGGTTGCAAAAAAACTTATTAGAGTCTCTCTTTTAGTAAATTTGAGGGAAAAAGAACTTGGTATAATAAATGAAAGTTATATTAATCGAGCCTATCAATTGATTAAAGAAAATTCATTCTTAAGAAATTTCCTTCCATATGTTGAAATAATTGATTTTTTAGATGCAAAAGTCGAAGGGGTTTTAGAAGACATTGGAAAAAGAAAATTTTCGTGGAAAATATTTTATAAAAAATTAGAGAAGGTTCAAGAAAAAATAAAAGAAAAGGCAAAAAAGGATATTTTTTTCGCTTATTTATGGGCAGAACTTCAATGTTCTCGCTTTCTAAAGGAGAAAGGAGATATATCTGTTCTATTAAAATATTATCCAAATTCACTTTTAATAAAGTATAAATTAGCTATTTGCAGAGAACCAAACCCCGGTATTTTAAATGAAATAATTAAAATTGAGCCTTGCTTTTATGAGATTTATTTATATCTTGGGAAATCAGCCTTTACAAGGAAAAAATTTTTTGATGCAGAGGAGAATTTTTTAAGGGCTTTTGAGGAAATCCCGAATTCTATTTCATTGAATATTTCTCTCGCAAGTATTTATTTTTATTTTGAAGAATTTGAGAAAAGTATAGAATACTATAACAGGTGTCTTCACCTTGCCCCACGCTATAGAGACGCCCTTCTTGGGAAGGCAATTTCTCTTAGTTATCTTGAAAGGTATGAGGAGGCAATTTCTGTGCTTGAGAAATTAATTTCTCTTGGAAAATGGTATCTTGGAGAGACAAATTATTGGTTAGCTTGGAATAAGCATAGATTGGGACTGCTGGAGGAAGCATGGTTAGATATAGAAAAAGCTAAAAAATATTTACCTACAAGCAGTGAAGTATATACCCTTTCAGGTATATTAGCGTTTGAAAAAAATAATCTGAATAAAGCTGAGAAAGATTTGAAAAAGGCATTGGTTTTCGAGCCTTCTAATGCAGAAGCTTTATTCAATCTCGGGAATGTTTATGCAAAAAAGGAACAATGGGGAGAATCGGGGATTTATTTTGAGAAAGCCTCGAAGGCTTATGAAACTCTTGAGAATTTTATTAAAAAAAGAATTACCAAAATTAAAGGTTCTCCTCTTTCTCGAGAAAGAAAAAATAGAATTATAAAGAAACTGGAGAAAAAATTAAAAAAAATTCTCCTGTTGAAGGCTACCTCCTTCTATAATGCCTCAGCGGGGTATTTTAATGCTGGAGATAAGAATAAAGCATTAATTTTTGCTGAGAAAGCTATGCAGCATCCTGTATTTAAAGAAAAAGCCGAAGATATAATTTCAAAGATTAAAAGGTAAAAAAAATAGCTGAAAAGACTTTAATTTGACAATATTACCCAAAATTGCCGATAGGATTTTAAAATAAATTTTTAATTTTAAGTTGTAGTTTTTCATTTTTAGATTTTACTTTTTAGTTTATCAAATTTGCATCATTTGAAAATCTGAAAATCTTCGTTATTAACACCCCCGAGGTGTCAAGAAACCAAAAAGTAAAGACTATCTTTTTAAGTAAAATTTTCTAATGGCAATTTAGGGTATTTCATGGAATTTGACATTTTCCTTGATTGTATGGTATTTTAATAAAACCAGAGATTAGGATAGAAGGTTAAAGATGTTTGCAATAATAGAGACAGGTGGAAAACAATACAAGGTTCAAGAAGGAAATAGGATTAAGATTGAGAAATTGGATTTAAATCCAGGGGAAAAAGTAATTTTTGATAAGGTTCTTTTAATAGAAAGTAATGGGCAGACTTTAATTGGAGACCCTTATCTTCCAAACGCAAAGGTTGAAGGAAAAGTTTTAGCACAGGTTAAAGGAGAGAAGATAGTAGTTTTTAAGAAAAAGAGAAAAAAGGGATATAAAAAGAAAATAGGACATAGGCAGAAGCTGAGCGAAGTTCAAATTGAGAAGATAATTCCGGATTCTCGTAAAACAGAAGTCAAGCCAGAGCAGAAAAAGAGTGGAGTAAAAAAGAAAGTGTCATCCTCAACCAATAAATCAAGTAGCAAACAATCCAAACCCAAAAAATAATTTTTACCAGGAGGTAAAAAATTGGCTCATAAGAAATCAGGAGGAAGTGCTAAGAACGGTCGGGATAGTCATTCGAAAAGGCTCGGTGTCAAAAGGTCAGATGGTCAATTTGTAACTGCTGGCTCAATAATAGTGCGCCAGCGAGGAACTCCTTTTAAGCCCGGTCCCTATGTTGGGAAGGGAAAAGATGACACCCTTTATGCTTTAATTGATGGATATGTGAAATTTGAGCGAAAAGGGAGAAATAGTAAATTTGTTTCCGTAATCCCGGCTTCATAATATTTGTATGTTTGTTGACCAAGTAAAAATTTTTCTTAAAGCAGGGAAGGGGGGAAATGGTTGCGTGAGTTTTAGAAGGGAGAAATATGTTCCAAAAGGTGGCCCAGATGGAGGGAAGGGAGGAGACGGAGGAAGTATTTTTCTTGTATCTGACTCGAATTTGAATACTCTCTCCTATTTCAGATTTCACCCGCATGTAAAAGCAGGTAATGGAGGGCATGGAGAAGGAAGCAATCGAACAGGTAGAAAGGGTGAGGATGTATATCTCAAAGTCCCTGTTGGCACTGTAGTTAAGGACGCCAGAACAAATGAAATTCTCTTTGATTTTACCACCCCGAATCAAATTTTTTTGGCAGCCAAAGGAGGGAAAGGAGGCAGGGGGAATGCTTCTTTTGCTTCTCCCACTAATAGGGCTCCGAGAAAATTTGAGCTCGGAAAACCAGGTGAGGAGAAGGAATTAATTTTAGAATTAAAACTCATTGCTGATGTAGGATTGATTGGTTTTCCAAATGTTGGGAAGTCTACTCTTATATCAAAAATATCATCTGCAAAACCTTTAATTGCGGAATATCCTTTTACCACCCTTCATCCCAATTTAGGAGTTGTGGATGTGGATGAGGAAAATAGTTTTGTAATAGCTGACCTTCCAGGCTTAATAGAGAATGCACACAAAGGAAAGGGATTAGGGATTAAATTTTTAAAACATATTGAAAGAACAAAGATGCTTGCCCATATTATAGATGTCTCCCCTTTTATAGAAAGAGATCCTGTGAAGGATTATAATATAATCATGAATGAGTTGAAATCCTTTAATCCTTCATTAATTAATAGACCCCAGATTTTAATAGCGAACAAAATAGATTTAATTATAGAAGAAAAAGACAAATATAAATTAAATAAACTCCGAGAATTTGCAGAGAAGAAGAGAATTCCCTTTTTAGAAATATCAGCGTTAAAAGGGATAGGTTTAGAAAAATTAATTAGAGAAATACATAACATGCTTATTTTTATTAATAGGGAAAAATTTTCTCAGGAGGTGAAAGTATAAAGGTTATATGAAGAAGAATAAAATAGGAATTTTTGGAGGAACTTTTAATCCAATTCATTTCGGACATTTAAGAGCAGCTGAAGAGGTTAGATATAAATGCCAGTTGGAAAAGGTATTATTCATTCCAGCTTACATCCCGCCTCATAAACAGGAAAATAGTCTTTATATTGCTTCTTCCAGGGCAAGGTGGGATATGGTTTGTCTTGCCCTTTCCGGGAATGATGCTTTTTTGCCTTCTGATATTGAAATTAAAAAGGAGAAAATTTCTTATTCTATAGATACATTAAAAGAGATTGAGAATATATATCATGATTACTTAATCTTTTTTATAATGGGAATTGACTCTTTTATGGAAATTAAGACATGGAAAGATTATACTGAATTAATCAAAAATTATTTTATAATTGTAATGAGCAGACCAGGATTTAATTTAGTGGAAGCAGAAAAAGCTGTTCCTTCTGAATTTTCTTCCAAATTATTTTTAATAAAAGAAGGCGAAGATTTTAATAAAATCCTCTTTAATCCTCCTCAAATTCTGCTTCTTCATATAAAGGCATTAAACATTTCCTCTACAGAAATAAGAACCTTGATAAGAAATGGAGAGTCAATTAAATATCTTGTTCCTGAAAGGGTTGAGAAATATATATATGAAAATAAACTATACCAGCAATGAAAGACAAAATTAATAAAGAAAAAAGCAATTTTCCCGAGCCAGTAAAAAGGGCTATTGAAGCTATTCTGGATAAGAAAGGAGAAAATTTACTTATTCTTGATTTAAGAGAAATTACATCTTTTACAGATTATTTCCTTATAGTGAGTGGCAATTCTCAAAGACAGAATATTGCAATTTTGGAAAATGTTGAGAAAAAATTGAAAGAAATCCAAATCTCCCCGATTGGAATAGAAGGAGAGAAAGGTTCTGAGTGGATACTTATTGATTATGGAGATTTCATTATTCATATATTTACTCCCCGGGCTCGAGAATATTATTCGCTTGAAAAATTATGGGGAGATGCAAAAATTTATGAGTTTTAAAGACTATTTTAACAATTTTAAAGATAAAAAAATAAAGGAATTGATTGGGCTTATAAAGGAGAGGATAGGTCCATTGGACTACCCGGTTATAATAAAAGGACCTACTGGAAGTGGAAAGGAATATTTTGCAAGACTAATACATTATTATAGTTCAAGAAATAAGAAACCTTTTGTTAAGATTGATTGTGCAAATCTGGTCAATGAATTAATTCATAGTGAGCTTTTAGGTCACGGGAAAGGAGCTTACACAGATGCTTATGAGAAAAAGCCTGGAAAACTTGAATTAGCTGATGGTGGAGTACTGTTTCTTGACCTTGTAGAAAATCTTCCCTATGCAGCTCAAAGCATTATAGCTGTTGCTTCGGAAAGAGGGAGATTTACGAGGCTTGGAGAGACAGAAGAGATAGAATTTAAGGCTCGAATTATAGCGTCAACACAATCTGATTTATCTATAAAAATAAAGGGAGGAAGTTTTTATCCTCGTTTTTATTATACAATTCATGTAATTTCAATAGAAATTCCACCATTGAGAGAAAGAAAGGCGGATATTTTACCTTTAATTGATTATTTCCTCCGTAAAACTGCCTCAGACCTTTGCATGCCTTTGAAAAGGATGTCAGAGGATGCAATTAAATGGTGTCTTAGATATTCATGGCCTGGAAATATACGGGAACTGAAGAATGCAATTGAAAGAATTTATATTTCAAGTCCTTCCCAGACAATTACAGTGAAGGATCTGCTTTTTTTGGTTGAGAGAAAAGAGGATTTATTGGAGGAAGCATCAAAATGTGAGTTAACTTTAAAAGAAATGGAAGATTTATATATTTCCTATATTTTAAAATTAACCAAAGGGAATAAAAGCAAAGCAGCAAAAATTTTGGGGATTTCAAGGAAAAGTCTTTATGAGAGATTAAAAAGAAGAGTTTCTAATGAAAATAAAAATTCTCTGGCCAGGAAAGACAAAGAATAAAAACTTAAAATCTCTGGAAGAAGATTATTTTAAAAAAATTAATCAATTTATTAAATGTCAAATTATTGAAACTAAAGAAGCAAAGGGGATAAAAGAAAAATTTATAGAAAAAATTAAAGAAAAAGAATCCCAGACACTTGAAAATTATTTCGAAGATAATTATATTATCTGTTTGACTGAAAGAGGAAAAGAAATGGATTCAATTGAATTTGCAAGATTCCTTGAGAGACTCTTTTTATCTTCTGCAAAAGAAATAGTTTTTGTAGTAGGAGGATATGCTGGTCTTGATGAAAGAATAATAAAAAGAGCAAATTTTTTATTATCTCTTTCAAAAATGACTTTTCCACATGAATTGAGTAGAGTAATTCTACTTGAACAAATTTACAGAGCTTTGTCAATTATAAGGGGGAGAAAATATGCAAAATAAAGAGATTAAGATGGACAAAAAAGCTCTGGAGAAATACAGAAAGAGGCTCTTAAAAGCGAGGGAAGAACTTATGAAAAAAATAATAGCTGGTTATGATTCATCAAAGTCTTCTGAACGAGAAATTGCTCAGGATATAGGTGACCAGGCTTTGGACACATACAGCAAGGAATTTCTTTACAGTTTATCAGATGCTGATAGAAAACAGTTATTGATGATTAATGAGGCGTTGAATAGAATAGAAGAGGGTAGTTATGGTTTTTGCCTCAGATGTGGAAGAAAAATAGCAACAAAAAGGCTTGATGTAATTCCCTGGGCAAAATATTGTATAGAATGTCAGGAAAAATTAGAAGAGGGTGAATAGTTCCTTCTTCAAAAATATTATAAATTTAACAGAAATTCTCCTGTTTCCTTCTTATTGTGAAATCTGTTCCTCCTTTCTCCAGTCTTTTGAGGAGAGGGTTGTCTGTAATGAGTGTTGGAGTAGGGTAATCCCTTTTTCTGGACAAGTATGTATTCGTTGTGGAAAAATTATGAAGAGTTCTCTTCCTTCCCATTTATGCCAGACCTGTTTAACCAATCCTCCGAGTTTTTCCATTCATAGGTCTTTTGGGAAGTATGAAGGTGTTTTAAAGGAGATAATTCTTCTCTTTAAATTTAAAAGGAAAAGAATATTGGGAAAAAAGTTAGCTTATTTTGCATATGATGTTTTAAAATCAAATAAGGAATTGTTGGAAGGTGAAATAATAATACCGGTTCCTTTACATCCAAAAAGAGAGAGGGAAAGAGGTTTTAACCAATGTGAGATTCTTGCCTTTGAACTGGCAAAATTAACAAAGAAAAAGTTTCTGAAAAATGTTTTAATAAAAATTAAAAATACCCCTCCACAAAGTATATTAGATTTCAAAGAAAGGAAAAAAAATATAAAAGGTGCCTTTTATGTAAAAGATAATTCTTTTATCCATAATAAAAATATTCTTTTAATTGATGATATTTATACATCAGGTTCCACCATATTGGAATGTTCTAAAATTTTAAAAAAGGCAGGAGTAAAAAAAATATTTGTTTTGACATTAGCCCAAGCAGTTTAAAAGAATAATTTTGGATTTTTCAAAAGTGAAAGATGTGAGAAAGAAAAAGAGGAACGAGGGGAGAGTCCCCTCATTCCTTTGATTTTTTACGTGAAATTTTAATCTCCTTGGGCTTGGTTTCAGCTTTCTTTGGCATCCTTACTGTGAGAATGCCGTTTTCATACTCAGCTGAGATTTTATCCCTGTCCACAGTGGATGGGATTGTAAAGCTGCGGTAGAAGGAGCCGTAAGCTCTTTCTATTCTATGATAATTTTCCTCTTTGGTCTCCTTTTCAAATTTCCTTTCTCCTTTCAGGACGAGGTTATTGTCTTCTATTTTCAACTGGATGTCTTTCTCACTCATTCCAGGAAGTTCGGCAGTGAGGACAACCTCATTTTCTGTTTCATAAATATCTACCGCTGGAGACCAAGTTCCGGAGAATAATTCTCCTTCCTCGCCCCTCAAGGAGAAAGTTTCTTCAAAAAGACGATTCATTTTTTCCCTAAAGGTTAAGAGGTCTTTGAAAGGGTCCCATTTGATGATTGACATTTTCTCACCTCCTTTCTAAAATTTTCTTAAATTTGAGTCCATTATTAATATAATATATGAGTGAGTTTTTGTCAAGTCTTCTAAAAATTTTTTTATTTTTCTTTTTTCCCTTTTACAAGTATAACCACTTCTCCTTTTAAAGTTTTCTCTCCTAAAATCTTAATTACTTCATCCATTTTTCCCCTTATAAATTCTTCGTGAATTTTTGTTAATTCCCTTGCAACTACTATTTCTCTATTTCCAAAGATTTCTCTTATGCTTTGAATAAATTGTGGTGTTCTTAATGCAGATTGATAAAAAATTAAAGTTCCTTCTTCCTCCTTTAAAGATTTAAGAAGTTCCTCAAGAGCTCTTTTTTTTCTTGGAGGGAAACCAATAAATAGAAAGCGGTCTGTTGGAAGTCCTGAAGCACAAAGAGCTGTTATTAATGCTGTTGGACCTGGAATTGGTATTATTTCTATATTTTTCTTAATTGCCTCTACTATTAATCTGTATCCAGGGTCAGAAATACCAGGTGTTCCTGCATCGGAAACTAATGCTCCATCTTCTCCTTTTTCAAGTAAATTTAAAATATAAGGAATTTTTTTTTCTTCCTTAGGTTGATAATAACTTATTAGTCTTTTTTTGATTTTATATTTATTTAAAAGTTTTATTGTTCGCCGGGTATCTTCACAGGCAATAAAGGAAACTTCTCTCAGGATTTTTAACGCTCTAATTGTTATATCTTCTAAATTCCCAATTGGAGTTGCAACTATGAAAAGTTTTCCTGCTCCCATAATTTGTTTAAATTAAAAATAAAATAATAAATTTTAAATATGAATTTTTAATTTTTCGCTTTTAATTTTTAGTTTTATTTATACCAATCTCGTGAATAAAGAAAATCAAGACCTACAGTTCTAATAGATATTTTTGCTATTGGAGGCATTTTTCTTTTAAATTGAGAAATTCTTATTAAAGAGACAATTCTATCGATTTTTTTCTTTTCATATCCCAAAGAAA
>CAZWBN010000033.1:0-14546 GCA_964632095.1 uncultured Clostridia bacterium
CCTCGCTCATTTTCTATTTTACTTTTTATTTTGATTCTTTTTCTGATAAAATTGAATTTTTGAAGGGAGTAAAAATTATTAAGTTAAAAAAACAAAATTTAATTTTTCTTTTAATTCTCTTAATTTCCTTTATCATATTTTCTAATTGCGGGAGAGAGTATAAGTCATATAAAAAAAATTTAATCCAGTATTTCTCCCTTTTTCCTGTTATAAAAGCGAAAAGTCGGATTATTTTAAAAAAAGAAAATTTTTATTCATATATTCTGGATGGATGGTCTGAACCAAAGAAAAATCTGCCATTCCTATGGAAATCAAATCCTCGTTCTTCCTTCCAAATATTTTTTGGAAAGGAAAAACCAGAAAAGATGATTATAAAATGTAGAGCAAATATCCCTGTTAACTTAAGAGTGCTTTTAAATGAAAAAGAAATTTCAAATATACGCATATCAAAAGGACACAATTTGTATAGAATCACCTTACCACATAATCTTATTAAAGAAGGACTAAATACTTTTAGTTTTATTACTCCCTCAGAGGTTCATAATAAGAAAAATACAATTGCATTCCACGAAATTAATTTCTCACCTGTTAAAAAGACTCAATCCAGTATCATTATTTCCTCAGAAAATCAAAGTATAAAATTTCATGGAACTCTTCTTTGCTATTATTTCCTGAGAACCTACGAACACCCGGAAATCAGCTTTCTAATAAGAGCCTTAAGCAATTCCTTTCCAGAAAACAAATTGAAAATTGTAATTGAAAATTTTGAAGGAAAGAAAGAAATAAAAGAGATTACTTTAAACTCAAAAAAATGGCAGAGGAAAATTATCAATTTATCTTCTTTTAAAAATCAACTGGTGAAAATTTCTTTTTATCATTTTGGAAATGAAAAAAATATAACAGAAATTAAAAAACCTTATTTCAGGGATAGATTTTCCATTAAAAAAAGAAAAATAATCCTGATAGGACTTGATGGAGCAACCTGGAAAATTATTGACCCTCTTATAAAGAAGGGAAAACTTCCAAATTTAAATAAATTAATAAATTCAGGTGTAAGGGGGAATTTACGAACAGTTAAGCCCTGGTATTCACCCTTAATATGGACTTCCATTGTTACAGGAAAAACTAAAGAAAAGCATGGAATTACAGGATTTATTTCCCAAAGAAGAAGAAAAGGCGAAATTATTCCCAATTCAAGATTAAATCGAAAATGTTTTACCCTCTGGAATATCCTCAGCTACAAAGGGCTTGTTGTTGGAATAGCGGGACCATGGGTTTCCTGGCCAGCAGAGAAAGTAAATGGTTATATTCTTACTGATAGAATGTTTTTTGAGAATTTACCTTCTACTACTTTCCCACCCGAATTAAAAAGTTTACTATTCTTGAAAATTAAACCAGAAGAGAATAAATCTCGCAATTCTATTTATCTCTCAATGATGAATATACTCGATTCACAAAAAACAATTCCTCGTTATTCTCTAAAAGTAAATATAAAAAATGAAAAGCTTTATTTAAAGCAAGACAATTTAAAACAATATGCTGGTCTGTATTTAAATAAAATTTTTAACCCCGATTTCTTCTTCCTTTATATGAGAGGACCTGATGTAACAAGTCATTTCTTTTGGAAATATTTTGAGCCTGACTCCTCTGTTCCTGAGGAGGAAATAAAGTTATATGGAGAACTAATACCAAAAAATTACATCTATCAGGACTATATAGTTGGAAAATATATTTCAAGGGCAGATCCTAATACAACCATAATTATTGTCTCTGACCATGGTATGGATAAAAAGGATTATAAGCCAAAAATAATTTTTGACAATATAAATAAATTATGGAAAAAAATCGGAATCAGTGATTACCTTTCAGTTAATAAAACAGAGTTAAATTCAATCGAAGTTCTTATAAAGGATTCTAAAAAGCTTAAACGCATCAAAAATATTCTCTCTAAATTAGCCATTCGTAAACAAAAACCCATTTTTCAAATCTCAGTTGAAAAACCAGGAAAAATTCTAAAATTAAAATTAATAAAGCCTTACTCATTGGATTATGACTCTTTTATTTATATCAAGGATAAAAAAATCGGGAGGCTAAAAGAGTATATTCAAATAAAGGAGATAAGTGGAGACCATACTCTCTATGGAATTCTTATAATGAAAGGGAAGGGAATAAAAAAGAATTATCAAATTAAAAATTGCTCGGTTCTGGATATCACACCTACTATTCTTTATTTGCTCGGACTTCCTGTCGGAAAAGATATGGATGGAAAAGTTCTTAAAGATGCTTTTACTCCTGAATTTCTAAAAAAGAATCCTGTAAAGTATATCAATACTTACGAGAGTCTTTTGAAAAAAGAATTTTTTGAGAAAAAATATCACGAAAGAAATAAAGAGCTTGAGAAGAAATTAATAGAACAGTTAAAAAGTCTCGGTTATATTAAATAGTCTCTTTAACATATTTATAAGCTTCATTTATTGCTTCTTCTAAATTCTCTTTTTTTCTTCCACCAATTTCTATATAATCAGGTCTTCCTCCCCCTCTACCTTCAATTAAAGGAGCGATTATATCAACAATTTTTCTTAAATCAACGGAAATTTTTTCTGAACGACCAATAAATAAGTGTACTCTTTCTTGAGCTTCAAGTCCAAATATAACAATAAAATCTCCTTTTTTTATAATATTTAAAGCCAGGTATTTCACCTCGTTTATTTCTCTTTCTTTAAAGACGATTTTAATTATTTTCTCTTTCGCATTCCGGGCTATTTCTTCAGCTTCATAAGAAATTAATTTCTCCTGAAGTTTTGATAATCTTTTCCTCTGATTTTTAATTTCTGCCCTTAATTTTTCTACACTCTGAATTATTTCTCCCTCATTTACTGAGAACTCACTAATTAATTTGTTAATAATATGAGTTTTCTGTGAGTAATCCTTTAAGGCTCTCTGCCCACAAAGAAAATAAAATCTCAAATTGCCTTTCATTCTCTCCCATTTTTTAATTTTTATTATTCCAACTTCACCTGTTTTCCTACAATGAGTTCCCCCACATGCAGAAAAATCAAAATCTTCTATTTCAACTATTCTAATCCTATCTTTTTGAGGAGGAGCCTTTCTGAGTTTAAACTTTTCTATCTCATCTTTTCCAATAAAATAAGTTTTCACATCCCTATTCTGATAGATGATTTTATTGGCAAGCAACTCAACATTCTCAACATCTTCCTCCTTTATAGAACTCAGATTTACATCTATTGTGGATTCAATTTCTCCTATATGAAAAGAAACAGTATCTGCTTCCAATAATTTAACAAAACTTTGAGAAAGGATATGTTGACCTGTGTGTTGTTGCATATGGTCAAATCTTATATCCCAATTTATTATTCCTTTTACTTTTTTCTCTAAAATATCCCCTTCAATTAAATGCACAATTTTATCGTTTAATTCAAATACCTTCAATACCTTTCTTCCATTTATCTCTCCTTTATCACTCGGTTGCCCACCACTCTCAGGATAAAAACAAGTCTGATTAAGAATAATTCCTACCTTATCCTCTATAAGCATCTTTTCTATAATTTCTGCTTCAAATTCTTTTTGATATGGATCATCTAAATATAATCTTCTTTCCATTATTTACCCTCCTTATTTATGCTCATTTATCCTCCTTCCATTCTATAGGAAAGGTCCTTAGCTTCGAAAACTAAAGCAATAGACCTCTTCGAGGAGCGGGAGCGATGCACTATACCTTCTTTTATCAGTAAAGCCTCCCCTTCGCGTAAACGAATAGATTTTTCATCTTTAACATCTATGTAAACCTCACCTTCTATAATTAGAAAAAATTCATTTCCATTATGTGAGTGGAAAGGATATTCTCCCTCGATTAAAACCAGATTCACACCGTAATTATCAAGAGTTGCGATTGGTTTAAGAATAAATTTTTTATTTAAACT
Organism: uncultured Clostridia bacterium; assembly: GCA_964632095.1. Lineage (GTDB taxonomy): Bacteria > Acidobacteriota > Aminicenantia > JdFR-78 > JdFR-78 > JdFR-78. Next base: position 3,942 of record CAZWBN010000033.1, read on the forward strand.
TTTTGCTAAATTTTTAATTATAATTTTTTTCATGGAAAATCTCCTCCTTTTACAATATTCTACTAAATAATAAAACTAAAAATACAGTTAAACCTATAATTCCAACTGGAAGATATAAAATTTTATATACTTTTTTAAGTTCAGCTTTAAAATATTGCAAAGTAAGAATAAGACATAAATGGGCAGGAGAAAGCAAAATACCAAGAAAACCGCTCACATAAGCAAACATAACATAAACAAGGTCAGGCTTATCAATTCCAAAAATTGGAAGCAGAATTGGAAATGAAACAGCTACATAAGCATGGTTTACGCCTGTTAGAAAGGCTATCACAAAAGGGGTGAAGAAAAGCAATATAATAGGTGCAGAGCCTTTAGTCCCTACAATATTTAGAATTGAAGAAAAAACATTAGACTCAAGAATAATTTTTTTAAAAAGCATTACAGAATAAAGAAGAAAAATAATCTTTAAAGAAATACTTTTTATTAATATTTTAAATCTATCTTTTATTCCTATCTTCAGCAGGATAAAAGTCAAAACAACAACAATTCCAAGAGCTAAAACCATGGAAATTTTAATCGCAAAAATTAAAACAAGAGCTAAAATAATAGGCCATAAACTCTTAAAAAGTAAAACAAAGTTCTTTAAATAATTACTTCTTCCACGACTCCTGTTTTCTATTTTAGGTGCCCTTACGAAAAGAATAATTAAGCCAAGTATAATAGCTAATATAGTAAATGGAAATTGAATTATTATCAATTTTTCAATCGGGATTTTTACAACTGTAACTGCTACTATTAATCCAGGATATAGAGGCCAACAATATTCCCAGATATGACGAAACCAGTAATTAAAAAAAGTCTTCTCCTCCGGGGAAAGATTCATCCCCCGACTCCCTTCCTCAACCATGGGAGCTGATAATAAAGCTCCTCCAAGCATTGGAAGGAGTCCGATAATAGAGGCAGGAAGAATCATTGCTATCCTGGGTTCAGGAATAATATTATTTAAAGAATCAACCATATTCTGTAAATTTCCTGCGCTTTGCAATAATTTACCGAGTATTAAAACTAAAAGGATTATGCCAATCAAGTTTAAAGTATCTTTATTAGTTGAAGTGCTGATAAGAGATTTTCCCATTTCTTTTAAACTCATGCCCATAATTAATCCAGCTAATATAGAACCTGAAAATAGAGTAAGTCCTAAATCTATTCTCAAGCGTATCAGGATTAAAATAAAAATAATAATAACTGCCAATTTCAGTATTATCATCTTCTAATTTCCTTAGTGATTCTAAAATGAAGCTTGGCTATTTTCCTGAGCAAATCTTCTCCCTTTTTTTCAAATATTTCTTTTGCAAGTTTCTTAACTTCGGAAGAAGAACCTTTTAATAATTGAATACCTATTTCCTTTGAAAGAGATTCCAACTTCATTAGAAATTCAGCCCGTGCTAATACAGAGGCTGAAGCAACTGCAAGGTCTTCTTCTGCCCTCGGATGCTGTTCTACAATAACCTTTTTTCCCTTTTCCATTAATGTGTTTAGAATATAATTTTTATCACCAAATTGGTCAGTAAGCACATAATCACAATTAACCTTTTGCAGAATATTTTCAATTACTCTGCTGTGTGCCCATGCTAAAATTCTATTTAAGTTTCTCATCTTTTCATAGAGTATATTATATTTTTCCGGTCCAATAAGAACTATAGAATATATAATATTTTTTTTAATAATTTCTGCAATTTCAATTATTCTTCTATCACTTAATTTCTTACAATCTCTGACTCCTATGGATTTTAAATTCTCTTCATCATTTCTGGATTTTATAAAAACCCCTGCCACTACTAATGGACCAAAATAATCTCCTTTCCCAGATTCATCTGTTCCTATTCTGCTTTTGAAAATTTTTTTCCCGGTCATTTAGATTTTGACTTTTGGAGGGCAATCCTTATTTTATAAGATTCCGTTCCTTAGCTGCTTCGGTTAGTTCTGAGCGGAATTTTGGATGAGCTATTTTGATTAAAGCTTCTGTTCTTTCCATTAAATTTTTTCCATGTAAATAAGCAATTCCATATTCAGTAACAACATAATGGACATCTGCTCTTGTTGTAACAACTCCTGCTCCTTGTTTTAAGAAAGGCACAATCTTTGAAATAGTATCTTTCTTTGCTGTTGAAGGAAGAGCGATAATAGGTTTCCCGCCTTTTGAATGAGCAGCCCCTCTAATAAAATCTACCTGCCCACCAAATCCACTGTAAATATAGGTTCCAATTGAATCAGAACAGACTTGCCCAGTAATGTCAACTTCAATAGCTGAATTTATAGCTATCATATTCTCATTTTGTGAAATAATGAAAGGATGATTTGTATAATTAACAGGATGAGCTTCAAAAAAGGGATTATTATCAACAAATTCATAAAGTTTTTTTGAACCTAAAATAAAGGTGCATATGACTTTATGAGGGTGAAGGGTTTTTTTTGCTCCTGTTATTATTCCCTGCTCAATTGCTTCCATGATTCCATCAGATACCATCTCAGTATGAATCCCAAGGTCTTTTTTGCCTTTTAGAGCAGACAATACTGCATCAGGTATCCCTCCGATTCCCAGCTGGAGAGTTGAACCATCTTCAATTAAATCAGCTATATAATGACCGATTCTTCTCTCGACTTCAGTAAAAGGCTTCTTTTTAAGTTCTGGTAAATCCTCGGAAACTTCCACCAATTTCTCAAAGCGGGAAAAGTGCACAAAGGAATCTCCGAGCACTCGAGGCATTTTTTCATTCACTTGACCTATAACAATTTTTGCAGTTTCCACAGCAGCTTTAGACGCTAACACCTCTACTCCCAAACTCATGAATCCATGCTCATCAGGAGGTGAAACCTGTACAATTGCAACATCTAAGGGAAGTTGTCCAGAGTAAAAGAGATTGGGGATTTGGAAAAGAAATATTGGTACATAATCTGCTCTTCCCTGATTCACTGCCTCTCTATCCGCAGGTCCTACAAAAAGGGAATTATGACGGAAATGTCCCTCCATACCCGGCTTTGAAAACGGGTCTTCTCCCATTAAAAGCACATGAATTAATTTAACATTATAAAGTTCATCTTTTCTATTGGCTAAGGCTCTCAATAATACAAAAGGTGTTGCAGCATTACCTCCAATATATATATTATCATTGCTCTTAACCACTGAAACTGCTTCTTCTGCAGTAGTCAATCTCTTTTTATATTCATCAACCCAGCTCATTTTTTCTCCTTTAAATATCTATCAATTGAATGGGCAGCTTTTCTTCCATCTCCCATGGCAAGAATAACTGTCGCTCCTCCTCTTACTATATCCCCTCCTGCATAAACTCCTTCCATACTTGTTTGCATTGTTTCCCAATCCACTTCTATATTTCCCCATTTCCCGACTTTAATCTGAGGAGTTGTTTTAGGAATAAGGGGATTAGGGCTCTGCCCTATTGCAACCACAACTAAATCCACTTCCATCTTAAACTCTGAACCTTTTATTGGAACCGGTCTTCTTCTTCCTGAAGCGTCAGGCTCCCCAAGTTCCATTTTAATACATTCCATGCCTATAAGTCTACTATTTTCATCTCCTATATATTTAATCGGAGCTGTTAAAAAATGAAACTCTATTCCCTCTTCCTCAGCATGCTTTATTTCCTCAACTCTTGCTGGCATTTCTGCCTTTGAACGGCGATAAATAATCATAGCCCTCTCTGCCCCAAGCCTTTTTGCAGTGCGCACAGCGTCCATAGCCACATTTCCTCCTCCAATTACAGCAACTCTTTTTCCTTTGTAAACTGGTGTATCATATTCTGGAAATTCATAAGCTTTCATTAAATTAACTCTTGTTAGATATTCATTCGCAGAATAAATTCCAACCAAATTTTCTCCCTCAATTCTCATAAAATTTGGTAATCCAGCACCTGTTCCTATAAAAAATGCCTCGTATCCCTCTTTCTTCAAATCCTCAATAGTTGCTGTCATTCCAACCACAAAGTCCGTAATTATTTCAACTCCCAATCTCCTTAAATAATCTATCTCAGCATCAAGAATATGTTTTGGTAATCTAAATTCGGGAATTCCATAAACCAGAACTCCTCCTGGCTTATGGAGAGCCTCAAAAATAGTAACCTGATGCCCTCTTTTAATAAGTTCACCAGCTACTGTTAAACCTGCCGGACCAGAACCAATAATCGCCACTTTTTTACCTGTTGGTGAAGCTATTTCAGGTATATCAACCTTTCCAGTCTCCCTCTCATAATCAGCCACAAATCTTTCCAGATTTCCAATAGCAACTGGAACTCCTGTCGCTTTTTTCAAGTTACATTCTTTTTCACATTGAATCTCCTGTGGACATACCCGACCACAAATCGCTGGTAAGGAATTTGTCTCCTTTATTTTTTTAGCAGCTTTAACAAATTCTCCCTTTTCTATAAGTTTAATAAAAGAGGGAATATCAATTCTTACAGGACATCCCTTTATACATTGAGGATTCGCACAATCTAAACACCTCTTTGCTTCCTCAACAGCCTGTTCCTCTGTTAAGCCCAGATTAACTTCTTTGAAAAATTTTATTCTTTCCTCCGGTTCTCTTTCCGGCATTTTCTGGCGAGGAATTTTTAATCTTTCTTTAACAGGAATGGATTTTCTTAATTCTTTTCTCCATTCTTTTTCAAATTCTTCTCTGTATAATTCCTTCTCTTTCATTTTAAATCCTCAGATAAATTTCTTTTCCCATTCACATAAAGAAAGAATTTCATCTTCGAAATAAAACTTTCTACGAGCAAACAATTCTTTCCAGTCCACAAGATGTCCATCAAATTCTGGACCATCCACGCAAGCAAATTTTGTCTCTTCTCCAATTTTTACCCTGCATGCACCACACATCCCTGTTCCATCCACCATTATCGGATTCAAACTAACCGTTGTTTTAATATTATGGGACTTTGTTACCTCACTGCAACTGAACATAAGGTAAGTGCACCCTATAACTATTACTCTGTCAATCTTTTTCCTCTGAATCAAATCTTTAAGAGCTTCAGGAGCATATCCATTAAAACCGTAGGAACCATCCCTTGAAGAGACTATTAATTCATCACTAACTTCCCTTAATTTATCCTCCCAGTATAATAGATATTTGCTTCTTACATCAATGAGGGAAATTACCTCATTCCCTTTCTCTTTTAAAGCTTTAACTACTGGATAAATAGCTCCAATTCCATAACAACCACCAATGCACACTACTCGCCCAAATTTATCTATTTCTGAAGCCTTTCCCAAAGGTCCAACGAAGGAAAAGACAGAATCCCCTGTTTTCAAACGAGATAATTTAAAAGTTGATGTTCCAACCACCAAAAATACTGAAGTTACTGAACCCTCTTCCCTGTCCCAATCTGCTATGGAAAGAGGGATTCTCTCTCCTTTTTCGTCAGGCATAATAATCACAAACTGTCCTGGTTTGCATTTATTAGCAATTTTTGGTGCATGAATCTTTATTAAATGAATATTTGGAACAAGATTTTCCCTCTTTAGAATTTTAAACATTTTCCCCTCTAATTATTTTTACAGGTAATAATTGTATATCTGGAATCTTAGTATCTGAATTAAAAGGAAGATTCAGAATTTTAGAAAATGAATCCCAAAAAGGAGGAAAATGTAAATAGACGATATTTGAATGAATATCTTCATTAAATCTTACTTTTGCCTCTATTTCTCCATATCTTGAAATAATTTTTACTTTATCCTTTTCATTTACGCCCAATTTCTTGCAATCATTGGGATTCAACTCCACAAAATCATAGCCTCTCATCAATGCCATACCTTTATTATTTCTAATTAGCGAAAATCCCCGATAATTATCAAGGTCATTCCTGAATATAAGGAAGAACTGGAAATCCTCGCTTTCCTTTATAAAATTAGGGAAATTACTTATCTCAAATAATTTTTTGGACTCATTTGAAGAAAGTTTTATGAAAAATGATTTGCCCTTTTTGAGCTGAGTATAAGAAATATCTTGAAAACCTGGAATTATTTTTTTGATTTCCTCCAATATTTCTTTAGAGGAATTATATTGGAACCCTTTACTTGCAATTTTTTGTCCAATCTGGCTGACAATCCACCAGTCGGGTTTTGATTCTCCAATAGGCTCTATTATACGATTAATGAATTGAATCCTTCCTTCTGTATTAATAAAAGTCCCTTCACTCTCTGCCCAAGTACAGGCAGGCAAAATAACATCAGCTTCCTCACAGATTGAAGTGAAAAATGGATTTTGTACTACAAGGAAATCCAGACTTTTCTTTTCAAATGCTGGAATATCTCCAGTAATATAGAGAGCTTTAATTTTTTTATCTCTTAAAATTTCTATCAAAGATAAACCTGGATTCTTTGGGATACTATCCATCCATGCTTTCTCTAAATTATCAACTTTCTTTTTATCGTTTATCTCTACACAACCCGGTAAAATCTGAGGAGATATTCCAAAAATCCAGGCTCCCTTTGAATTGCTTTCATGCCATAATGGAATTAATTTAGAGCCAGTAAGGTGTGATAAATTATTTAATAATTTAACTGTATTTAAATCATTATCCAGTTGCAAAAATTCCAATCCATACATAACTAAACATGGAGTCTGATTTTCAATCAAATCCAATATCTGAGCAATTTTTTGAGAAGAAACCCCGCTTCGCTTTTCAATTTCATCAAAATTTATTTTATTTATATTTTTTAAACTGATGTTTTTCTTTTCCGCTTCTTTTTTTATCAAACCTAAAATAAAATAAAACTCTCCTCCGGGTCTGGTTTTAATGTCCTCATAAGGAATAAATCCAAGTGCGGGCTTTCTTGAGCCAATATAGATTAATTTAGTCCCATTATCTGTTGCTTTCTTTAATTTAACATTTATTACTGGATGGTAATATCCAGTATCCAGCCCGAGAAGTAATATTAATTTTGCCTGTTCAATCTCCTGTAAATTGTATGTACCCATAAAATCCCCTGCTTCACCGTAAATATGAAGAGAGGTAAATCGTGAGGAAATATCAATATTATTTGATTTTAGAGCCAATCTTGCAAATTTTTGAATGAGATAATAATCCTCATTGAAAAGCTGAGTAGAAACTATAAATCCAATTTCCTCTCCTTTATATTTTTTAAACTTTTCAGCAACAAAATTTATTGCTTCTTCCCAGCTAACCTCTTCAAAATTTCCGTTCTTTTTTATTAATGGATTAGTAATTCTACTTGAATTGTGGACAATATCTCTTAATGTAAATCTTCCCCTCACACATGCCTGCCCTTGATTTGTTTCTCCTTTCACATCAGGATAAGCTCCAATAATTCTGTTTGCTTTTTTCTCAACTATTAACTGACAACCTATCCCGCAATAAGGACAGATTGTTGTAATTACTTCATCAGGAACTCCTTCCCATCTCTTTCCTTTTTCAGATAAAGCTCCTGTTGGGCAAACATCTACACAGGCTCCACAGAACTGGCATCCTGCTTCTATATGAGTTCGATTAAAAGCTGTTCCAACTACTGTTTTCGGACCACGAAATACAAAAGTTAAAGTTCCTGCACCTCTTACTTCGTGACATACTCTCACGCATCTTCCGCATAATATGCAAAGATTATAATCTCTTTCAAAGAAGGGGTCATTTCTTTCTATTGCAAAATTACGATATATGGAAGGCAAACTGATTTTTTCAATTCCTATATATTTGACCACTTCCTGAAGTTCGCATTGATTGTTGTTTGGACAGAACTCGCAACCTGTAATCTGGTCCACTTTCCTAATAGTTGATTTATATTCGTCACAATTCTCTTTATGCAAACACACCAGACATGCGTTTGGATGCTCAGTAAGTATAAGTTCCAAGATTTGTCTTCTTATTTTTTGAATTTCGGGCGTAGAGGTTCTAATTTTCATTCCATCTTCAACAGGAGTGGTACAGGAAGTTGGATACCCTTTCATCCCCTCAATCTCAACTATGCATAAACGACAGCCACCAAAAGGAGATAAAAAGGGATGATAGCACAGAGTTGGAATGTAAATATTTGCCTCTCTTGAAGCCTCTAAAACAGTCAATCCTTTCCTTACTGTAACTTCCCGACCATCAATGATTACTTTAATCTTCTCCACTTATTTATCCTCCTTGATTTTCTGTTTCTTCTGAATTTCCTCTAATTCCTTTTTCCCTGACAATTTAACAACTGCCTTTACCTTAGGAGGACAAACTTCATAACACATGCCACATTTTATACATTTATCCTGATCAATAATATGAACCTTCTTTCTTTCTCCTGAAATAGCTTCGACAGGACAATTTTTTAGACAAAGTAAACATCCCACACATTTTTCAGGTAGAATGTAATATGCAATTAAATCAGTGCATACCTTCGCAGGACACTTTTTTTCATATATATGGGCTTCATATTCGTCACGGAAATAACGAAGAGTGGTCAACACTGGATTAGGAGCAGTCTGCCCGAGTCCACATAAAGAACCATTTTTAACTGTCTGTGCTAATTCTTCTAATTTATCAATATCTTCGGGTTTTCCCTCTCCTTTAACAATTCTATTTAAAATCTCAACCATCTGTTTTGTTCCAATCCTGCATGGAACACATTTTCCGCAAGATTCATACTGAGTGAAAGTAAGAAAATAGCGTGCAACATCCACCATACATGTATCCTCATCCATTACAATCATTCCTCCAGAACCCATCATAGAGCCTGCTTCGGTTAAGCTTTCAAAATCAATTGGTAGATCAAGCAATTTATCAGGAATACATCCGCCTGATGGACCTCCTGTTTGGACAGCCTTAAATTTCTTACCTCCTGGGATTCCCCCACCAATTTCATAAATAATCTCACGAAGCGTTATTCCCATTGGAACTTCAACTAAACCTGTATTATTGATTTTCCCAACTAATGAAAATATTTTTGTGCCTTTACTACCATCGGTCCCAATTTTGGAATACCAATCCGCTCCTTTATCTATAATAAGTGGAACATTTGCCCATGTTTCAACATTATTAATATTGGTCGGCTTCCCCCAGAGTCCTTTCTGAGCTGGATAAGGAGGACGTGGAACTGGAAAAGCTCTTCTTCCTTCAATGGAAGCAATCATAGCTGTCTCCTCCCCTGAAACAAAAGCTCCTGCTCCTTGGACAACCTCTACATCGAAACTAAAATCAAAACCAAGTATATTTTTACCCAAAAAATTCCATTTTTTTGCTTGCTCAATTGCTATAGAGATATTTTTTACAGCTAAAGGATATTCTTTTCTCACATAGATGTATCCTTTATTAGCTCCTATGGCATAGGCTCCAATAATCATGCCTTCCAAAACACTATGAGGATTTCCTTCAAGCAAACTTCTATCCATATAAGCTCCTGGGTCTCCCTCATCACAGTTACATATTATAAATTTCTCATCTCCAGGTGCTTTTCTACATATTTCCCACTTCCTTCCAGTAGGAAATCCTGCTCCACCTCTCCCCCTTAAGCCCGATTTTTTAATCTCATCTATAATCTGCTCGGGCTCCATTTCACTCAATACTTTTACTAAGGATTTATAGCCTCCTATAGCTAAATAATCTTCAATATTTGTAGGGTCAATTAAGCCATTATTTCCAAAAATAAGCCTCTTTTGTTTTTTATAAAATGGAACATCTTTTTCTTTTGCAATACGGGTATTTGTTACTGGATCCACATACAAAAAGTCCTCAATAATTTTCCCATTTAGTATTGTTTCTTTGATAATTTCTTCTGTATTTTCAGGTTTAATTCTCTGATAAAAAATTCCATCAGGCTGAATAACTACTATTGGTCCTCTCTCGCAAAAGCCATGACAACCTGTAACCTTTATGTCTACCTTATCCTTTAGATTTCTCTTTTCTATTATCTCTTTGAATTTATTTATAACTTCTTTGCAATTATATGCTTGACAGCCTGTTCCTCCACAGACAGTAATAATTTTTTTATTTGAATTTTTCTTATCCCTTATATCCTTTATTCTGGAATCTAAATCCTTAAGTAAATTTTTCTTAACCACTTCATCCTTCCCCTTTTCTGAGCTCATCTACTAAATCCCTCGCTTTTTGAGAAGTCATCTGTCCGTAATATTGCTCATCTACAATAACAATTGGTCCCAAGGCACAGGCCCCAACGCAATTGACAATTTCTAAACCCAACATACCATCCTTTGTTACTTCACCTCTTTTAATTTCTAATTCTCTCTCTAACTCTTCTAACACTCTTGGAGCCCCCCTTACATGGCAGGCAGTTCCAAGACATACCTTTATTAAGTGCTTTGGAGGCTCCTGAAAACGAAATTGAGCATAAAAAGTCGCTACTCCATAAATTTCATTCTCAGAAACATTTAAAAATCGTGAAAGCTGTCTGATTGCCTCTTCTGGAAGGTATCCGAACTTATCTTGAATAGACTGTAATAATGATATTAATTCTTTTTTTTCTCTTTTGTGTTTATTTAATATTTCTTTTATATTAATGCGTTTTTCCATTTTAAAATATGATATTAAAAAATAAAATATGAACAAAAAATTATACCTTATTTCCCTTTAAAGTCAAGTTTCC
>CAZWBN010000034.1:0-11401 GCA_964632095.1 uncultured Clostridia bacterium
TTATTAAAGATTCATCCTTTAATATTAATAAATGTGCTTCAAATATAAATGAATATTCCTCTCCAACTTTTCTTTTTATTTTATTCTTAATATCAAGTAATTGTTTCTCTGTTTTTTCTAATGCATTTTTAAATCTTTGAATCTCCTTTTTTACTTGAAAAGGAGATATCCTTTCCTTTATTTCAGAAAAAAAAGGCTTGTCAGAGAGAAGGACCTCTCCAATTGCAATACCAGGTGATACTCCTAAGCCTTTTAATCTGATATATTCCATTTCATTCGGGTTCTTGAAATTTATTATTAATTAAATTCTCCAATGCTTTAGTAGCCTTCTCCTCATCTTCTCCTTCCACTCTCAAAATAATCTCAGTTCCCTGTGTTGCAGCTAAGGTTAAAATACCTAATATGCTTTTCCCATCAATCTCATCATTATTTTTTATTATTTTCACTTTTGATTTGAATCTATTTGCAAGATTAACAAATTTAGAAGCTGCACGGGCATGAAGTCCAAGTTTATTTTTTATTATTATTCTTTTCTCAATCATTTCTTACATTTAGAAGAAATCAATGAACTCGCTAAGTGAATATTTTTTTTGCCTTGTTCAATCACTTTGTAGGTTACTTCTTTCAAATTATTTGTCCTCTGAAGGGAAACGAATTTTATTAACATTGGTAAATTTACCCCGGTTATAATTTCAATTTGATTTTCTTTTAAAAAGCTAAAACTGATATTTGAAGGAGTTCCTCCAAACATATCTGTAAAAATTATTACTCCGTTTTTTCTATCAACTTTTTTTATACTTTCCTTGATTTTTCTTTTCGATTCTTCAACATCATCATACCATCCTATAGAGACCGCCTCGATATTTGGAGCTTCACCTAAAATAATGGTCAGGGCATTCAGTAACTCCTCAGCTAATTTCCCATGGGAAACTATTACTCCTCCGATCATTTTCTTAACTCTTTATGATTTATTTACATCTCTATGAAAAACTTTTACCTCATAATTATTTTTCTGTAAATATTTTTTTAATTCATCAGCTATTATAACAGACCTATGTTTCCCTCCTGTACAACCAATTGAGATGGTAAGGTAACTTTTTCCCTCTCTTATAAAATTTTCGAGCAGATAATCTAAAAAATCATATAGGCGTTTTAAAAAATCTTTAGTTTCAGACAACGAAAGCAAATAATTTTTAACCTTTTTACTTCTTCCCGAAATACTCCTTAAAGAATCCACATAATAAGGATTTGGTAAAAACCTTACATCAAATACAAGATCTGAATCAATGGGAAGTCCATATTTGTATCCGAAACTAACAATAGAGACAGATATTGGTTTTTCCTTTTTTTCGGAATATCTTTTTATTATAATCTCTTTTAACTGGGGCACTGAAAGGTCAGAAGTGTCAAAAACCCAGTCAGCCATTCTTCTAATAGGCTCTAATTTCTCTCTTTCTTCCTTTATTCCTTCTATTATTGATCTTTCCGGCGAAAGGGGATGCGGTCTTCGAGTCTCTTTAAATCTTTTCAAAAGTGTCTCATCACTTGCTTCTAAAAATACTAATTCTGTCGAAATACCCTTGGCTTTGAGATTTTTATATATTCCTGGAAAATCTCTTAGAAAACCTTTTTCCCTTATGTCCAACACCAAAGCAACTCGCTCAACAAGCTCTTCCCCCTTTTTTTTCCATAGCTCTATAAGTTTTGGGATCAATTTGCAAGGTAAATTATCAACACAATAAAACCCTAAATCTTCTAAGAAATGGCTCACTACAGTCTTTCCTGAGCCTGAAAGTCCTGTAATTATTATTAATCTTCTTTTACTCCTCATCTTTTTCTCGAAGAATCTGCTCAGGCTTTAATAAATTATTTAGCTCCTCAGTAATATCCTTTGCAGGAGGATAAATTTTTCTATCTAATAAATGCTTTCTTACAGCAATTTCTATTAAAACAGCCAGATTTCTTCCTGGTCCAACAGGTATTATTATTAATGGCAAATCTACTCCAAGTAATTCGTGTTTCTTAAAAGATTCAGAGCCAAGTCTATCAAATTCAGCACCCGATTCCCATTTTTTTAATTCAATTACAAGATCAATCTCCTTCTCTAATGTAATTGAAGAAATACCAAAAAGTTCTTTTATATTTATTATTCCAAGTCCCCTTACTTCAAGGTGATATCTACTTAAAGGAGGAGAAGAACCAATCACTTTCCCCTCAGAAGTCCTGTAAATTTCTATTACATCATCGGAGACAAGACGATGACCTCTTACTATCAATTCAACTGCACACTCGCTTTTTCCTATACCACTTTCCCCTATTACTAAAACTCCCTGTCCATAAATATCAAGTAGCACCCCATGTATTTTTTTTCTTGGAGCCAATTTTTTTGATAAAAAATTTGTAATCCCTTCTATGCATTGAGAAGTAGTCAAAGATGACTTAAAAATAGGAACTCTAAATTCCTTACTCAGCTCTAAAAGTTCCTTTGGAGGGTCAAGATTACTTGTAATGACAATACAACACATTTTTTTCTTAAAAACTTTAGAAAGAACTTCCATTCTTTCTTCTGGAGTAAGCTCTTTTAAATAATTAATTTCCAGTTTTCCTAAGACCTGTATCCTCCCTGGATGAATGAAATTAACATAACCTGCTAAAGCAAGCCCTGGTTTTTGAATTTTAGAGTGAGTTATATTATTATCAAATCCTTTTGAATCTGAAATTAATGACAAATGTAATAATTCTTTACCTTCTTCAAAAAATTCCCTCACAGAGATGAAGGTTTCATTATCAGGAAAGTTGTTCTTCTTCATTTTTTATTATTTCATATATCTGTTGAGAATTTTTTGCTGAAAGAAATGTTTTAATAAGATTTCCCCCTTTCCGAGCTAAATGGGCAACAGAAGCCAAAATTTGAAGATGAAGACTTGGATTATCCGGGGAGGAAATGACTAAAAAGAAAACATAGACAGGCTTCCCATCCAGAGAATTAAATCTTACTCCTTTATGAGATAAAGCCAAAAGAACAACAGGATTTTTAACCCATTTAAATTTACAATGCGGGATAGCTATCCCCCCTCCTATTCCTGTGCTTCCCAATTTCTCTCTTTCCACTAATTTTTGATATAGTTCCTTTTCTTTTGAGATTAAATTCTTGTTTTTTAAAAAAATTACCATCTCTTTCAAAACCTGTTCACTGGTTTCACCATTTAATTCTTCAATTATCAAGTCCTGTTTTAACCACTGTGTTATTCTCATCACTTTTTATTTTACCTCTATCAAATCATAAATTCCGCTTTTTCTTTTATGAAGAATACGAATATTTCCAGAGTCTAAATCAGTAAATGCAAAAACCTCCCGACTTGAAACATTCATGTGCTCTATAGCCTCTTCTAAGGACATTGGTTTTAAAGTTAAAATCTCATTTTTTGAAATATTATATTGGAGCCTTTGAGACTGAATGGGTAAGACCACTTCTCTTACAGCTCTTTTTTTCTCCTCTTTTAATTTCTCTTTTGCCTTTTTTGCTCTTCTATCAAGCTGGTCAAAGACGGCATTAAGAGCTATATAAATATCCTTTGATTTCTCCTTTGCGTTAAAAGTAAAGTTTTTACTCTTTAAATTGACTTCAACAGTTCTCTGGAATTTCTCTGTGGAGAAAACAATTTCTGCTTCAAGTAATGGCCCGATAAATTTTTCAATTTTTTTAAGCCTTTTCTCCGTATATTTTTTCAGGTCTGGTGTTACCTCTATATTTCTTCCAGTGTAATTTATATTCATTTAACCTCCTCCATTAAAGTATTTCTTTTTCTAATATAAGACGGTGGAATTTTTAATTGCTGTCTGTATTTCGTTACAGTTCTTCTTGCTAATTTTATTCCATGTTTTTCAAGAATTCTTACAATATCAGTATCTGTTAGAGGATTATTTGGATCCTCTTTTTCAATAAGGGACTGAATTTTTTCTTTTATTATTTCACTTGAAATTTCCTCTCCTTTTAAATCAGTTATTCCTTTCTGGAAAAAGAATTTTAAGGGTAAAAGTCCTTGAGGAGTAAGAATATATTTATTGGATACTATACGACTTACGGTTGATTCATGAACATCAACAGCTTCAGCAACTTCTGCCAATGTTAGAGGTTTTATCCAATCTATTCCTTTTTCTAAAAAATCTTTCTGTTTTTCAATTACATATTTTACAACTTTGTAAAGGGTCAAATTTCTGTGGTTCAAACTTCTCAAAAACCATAAAGCTGACTTGAGTTTTTCTTCAAGATATTTACTTAAAGACGGATTAATTTTTTCACTATTTAAAAGAAGTTTTTTATAAAAAGGATTTATTCTTAATTTTGGAATACCTTCATTATTTATAAATACTTTATACCCCTTTTCATCCTTTTCTATAAATACATCCGGTGTAATGTAATCCAGTGACTCCTTCTCAAATTTAGCGCCGGGCTTCGGATTGAGACGTTTTATTATATCTAAATGGTTCTTAAGCTCAGATAATGATAAACCCAGGTCTTTAGCGAGCTGTTCATAATTTATTTTTTCTAAAAGATGTAAATAATTATTTATTATTTTTTTAACTATATTATTTTTTATTCCGTAATGCTTTAATTGAGTTAAAAGACACTCCTTTAAATTTAGACTTCCTACTCCAACAGGGTCAAAGTTTTTTATAATCTTTCTTACCCTTTCTACTTTTTTCTTACTCGTGTGACAGGCTTTTGCCAACTCCTCCACACTGATTTCAAGATATCCATCCTGATTTATATTTCCTATAATGTTCTTTGCAATTTCTCTTTCTTTCTTATCAAAAAATGTTAAATTAGCCTGCCAATTCAAGTGGTCCCATAAAGAAGGGGATTGAGAAGCAATATTTTCCAGAGGAGGCAGCTCCTTGGCTTCATAAAAATCCTGAAAAGAATAATCTTCATTGAAATATTCCTTAAATAAATCCATAATTTCAGAATCCCTTTCCTTTACATTCTCTTCGGATGAAGTCTCTTCTTCCTTTCCTTGTGTTTCTCCTTCGATTTCCAGTAAAGGATTTTGAATTAAATTTTGATTTATAACTTGGATTAATTCCAGATTATTTAAAGGCAGAAGTTTAATAGCATCCTGGAGAGCAGGAGTCATAATCAATTTCTGGAGCTGTTTTTGTTCAAACTTCTGTTTTATTGTCATTTTTATCTCTAATTCAGGTTAAACCTTTCTCCTAAATAACTTTCTCTTACCTTCGCATCAGAAGCAATTTCGGAAGGTGAACCTTCTTTTAAAATCACTCCTTTATGAATGATATAAGCTCTATCAGTTATTTTCAAGGTATCCCTCACATTATGGTCTGTTAATAATATTCCTATACCTTTTTCTTTTAAAGAGAGTATAATTCTCTGAATCTCCATTACTGCTATGGGGTCGATACCTGTGAAAGGTTCATCTAATAAAAGAAATTTTGGTGAAGGAATTAATGCTCTTGCAATTTCCAATCTTCTTCGCTCCCCTCCCGATAACCTATAAGCCTTCACATCTCTGACTCTCTCCAACCCCAATTCCTGTATAAGATTTTCTATAATTTGCTCGGATTGAGTTTTAGGAAGTGATAAAATCTCACAAACTACTTGTAAATTTTCTTCCACAGTCAAGCCTCTGAAAGCAGAAGGCTCCTGAGGAAGAAAGCCTATCCCCTTTCTAACTCGCAGATACATCGGTAAATCTGTAAGCTCTTCACCATTCAAAAAGATTCTTCCTTGTTCAGGAGTTATATTCCCTAAAATCATATGAAAAATAGTAGTTTTACCTGCACCATTTGAGCCTAATAAACCTACAACTTCTCCTCTCTTTAATTTAAGATTGACATTATCAACAACCTTTCTTTTCCCATAACTCTTAGATAGTTTTTCTGCTCTTAATTCTTCCATTCTAGCTTTTCGAAAGTTTTAAGATTGTAGTTATACGTCCTTCTTTATTTTCCATCATGATTCTATCATCCGATAAATAAAAAGTCAATTTAGAGCCATTAATTTCATTTGATTTTCCCTTTTCCAATAAAGTAACATTATTACTTAAAATAAATTTCTCTTCATCGGGAAAATACTCTGCTGCGTCTCCCGAGGCATGATATCCTCTCCAACTTACTCTAATATTATCACTTGCTTCTATATATTCTATTCCTTCTGTTTCTTTTTTTAGAAAGACTTTTATTTCTTCTGCAGAAAACTTTAAGTTTTTAAGGGATAAAAAATTATTATTCCTAAAAATAATATTCTTCTCGGAATCATTAAACTCCATTCTTTCTGATAAAATTGTAATTAATTTATTCTTTTGCTCGAGATAAAGAAAGGCTCTCACCTTTCCTTCTGCTGAAATTATTTTTTTATTGTTATCAATACTTATTTTTTCACATGTTATTAGACTCTTTCCTTGTCTTAATTGAACATTTTTTTCAAAAATTATTATATTTTTCTCATCCATATAGCTCATTTCTTCTGATGAAATACTGATATTCTGACTGGGTGAAAGAAAGGAAATAGAATCAGTTTCACCAGCACTGGAATAAATAATATTTTCCACTCCTCCTTCAGCCAGAATATCACTACTTTTTGAGTCTATTGATATTTTTTGAGCTGATAATTTATTGTTTTCAAAAGAAATAGAGGCTTTTTGCTGGTCATCCCCAGATATACTCAAACCATTATCATCTTTTATTATTATTCCTGCTGTTATTTCCCTTTCCTTCTTAACATCTCTTAAAAAAACATTCCCCTTGGCTTTAAAATTTATTGTCTGGTCGGGCTTCAAAAAAAGTTCTATCTCATGAGCTCTGATCTCCTTAGAAAAGAAATTCTCTGAACTTATTTTCAAGGAACAATTTTCTTTTCCATGAACAGAATTTATTTCATTGTTTTTGAAATAAATCAATATTCCATTAGCCTTCATTTCCCTTATTTCAATCGGATTGCCCGTATTTTTATCCTCTTTAACCAATGTTATCTTTGCATTTTTTAATAAGTTAATGGATTTCAATTCTCTTTCTAAGGCGTCTAGTTCTATCACAGCTTGATTAGATTTTAAACCATTGAAATGCTGGTAGCTCGTAACTTTTCCCTTTAGAAAAATTCTCTTTTCCTCCCGCATATATTCTAATCTGTTGCACTGAAAATTTATTGGATATTCACCGCCTTCCTTTATCTTTCCTGCCACATTGGATAATATTTTTAATGTTTTATCATCAATAAAATAAACCAACCCTCTTCCTTCCACTTCCAATTTAGGAGAAAAAATTTGAATTTCACTCTTTGCTCTTAAATTATTTTTGTTTCTGTTAAAGATAACCTCCTGAGATTTAAGAGTAAAGTCTTCTTGTTTTACTGTCACATCTGAGAGAAGGGTAAACAAAGTTTTTACCTCATTATAGATAGCTTTTTGGGCTGTGATAACTGTTTCTTTTCCTCCTTCCTTTTTTGGAAAAATTTTAATTTCTATATTGTTCTCAAGATGATATCGTCCATCTTCTCCAAGATAATGCTTCTCTCCCCTCACGGATAATCTTCTCTTCCCTCCCTTGATTTCAAAATGAGTAATACTTTCCTGAAATTTTGGTCTTTCAAATCTCTCCGTTACAGGTGAAGAAGTGGGTACATTTTTATCTCTCAAGAAAAAATACAGACTTATTATACAAATTGTTATTACAAAAAATATTATTGCTAAAATTTTTCCTATTTTATGGATCTGAAATGATTTTTTCATGATATTGCTTGTAAATTAAGAGTAACATAAATAATTTAAAGCATCAATATGGGTGACTATTGTTATCTTTTATAAACGATTTTTCCATTTAAAATGGTATAATCGACCTTTGTTTTGAGAATTTCTCTTTTTGGAATTTTAAAAATATTTCTATCAAGAACAACAAGGTCAGCGAGTTTACCTTTTTCTATTGAACCCTTTATTTTTTCCTGAAATTCTGCATAAGCTGACCCCAGAGTATAAAATTCAATCGCCTGTTCAAGAGTTATTTTTTCCTCAGGAAACCATCCATTTTCAGGTCCTCCTTCTGGATATTCTCGAGTAACTGCAGCATAAATACCCTGCATGGGATTTAAAGGTTCAACAGGCCAGTCTGTCCCAAAAGCCAGTTTTACGCCATTATTAACAAAGGAATTGAAAAGATAAGCGTTTTTAACTCTTTCTCCAATCCTTTTCTCAGCCCATCGCATATCATCTATGCAATGAGAAGGTTGAATTGAAGCAATAATCCCGAGTTTTTTAAATCTTTTTAAGTCTTCCGGTAGTACAACCTGGGCATGCTCAACCCTGTGTCTTGCTCCTTTTCTGCCATTCTCCTTAAGAGCTTTCTCAAAAGCATTTAATATCCAGTGATTTGCTTTATCACCGATTGCATGAGCTGCAATTTGAAGTCCAGCTTTATCAATTTCTTTTACAAGTTCATAAAGTTCTTTCTCTTTATAAATTGCAAGTCCACAGGTAGTGGGGTCATCTGTATATGGTTCAAAAAAGAGAGCTGTTCCTGCTCCCATTGAACCATCAACAAATATTTTAATGGTCCCTATTCTCAGCATATCATTTCCGAAGCATGAAATTATTCCAATTTTTTTAAAATTTTTAAAATATTCAACTCCTCTCCATACATTTATTCTTAGGGATAATTCTCCTCTCTTTAATAACTCCTGATAAATCTCAAAATCTTCCTGAGAACTGTTATCCTGGATGCTTGTAATCCCGAGACTGTTCGCATGTCTTATTGCTGTTTTAATTGCCTTTAATCTTTTCTCTTTAGAAGGAAGAGGAATTATATTATAAATTAATTGCTGAGCAGTATCTTTTAAAATTCCTGTTGGCTCTCCAGTTTTCGGATCCTTAACTATTTCACCTCCCTGAGGATTCGGAGTGTTCTTATCTATACCCGCTAATTTCAAGGCAAGACTATTAGCTAAACCTACATGTCCATCCAGTCTTTGAACAAAAACAGGATTTTCTTTTGTAAACTCATCTATAAGTTCCTTGGCGGGATATTTTTTAGAAGGCCATGCTTCATGGTCCCAATTTCCTCCCAGGATCCATTCGCCCTTTTTCAATCTTTGAACTTCTTTTTTAATTCTCTCTGCAAATTCTCTTTCATCTTTTGCGTCCCTTAAATCAATTCCCAAAAGATAAAATCCCCCTTCAGAAAAATGCACATGTGCATCGTTAAATCCAGGCAATACCAATCTTCCTTTTAAATCAATTATTTCAGTATTTTCTCCAATGTATTTTTTAATTCTTTCATTACTTCCAACATCCAAAAATTTTCCATCTTTTATTGCACAGGCTTTTGCCCATGGATTCACTTTATTTACTGTGAAAATTTCTCCATTTATTAATACCAGATCCGCTGTCACTCGAAACTCATTGGTTTTAATACAGCTAAAAAAGAGTAAAAGTAAAATAATTGAGCATATTTTTAATATGTTCATTTTTCCCTCCTAAAAATCTAATTCCATATTTATTATTTAATCTAATTTTGGATGTTTTAAATGAAAATCAGTAGCCTCCTGAAAAGCCTTTGCAACAGCAAGAACCTTTTCCTCTTCAAAAAGATTACCTATAAAGGTTATGCTTGTAGGATTTCCCTTATCATCAAAACCATTCGGAACAACAACAGCAGGATGTCCGGTAAGATTAGTTAAAAGAAGATTATATCCATCAAAAGTGGGAGCTATATATACATCTATGTCTTTCATTTTTTTATTCATTTCTTCCATGATCAATCTTCTAATACGATTAGCTTGAATATATTCAACAGCTGGAATCAATCTTGCCTGCCGAAAAACATTCGGCCATGCTCTTCTTCCCTGTCTAACCAGTAAATCGTCCTTATTTGTTCTGGTAAGTTCATCAAAAGCTGCTGCAGCTTCAACATTCAAAATTATTGATAAAGAGTAAACAGGGAATTCGGGAAGTTCGAACGGAATTAGCTTAACACCTAAGGAACGAAAAACTTCAAGGGTTTTTAAATCGTTCTTTTTATTTTTATAATCCCTTTCAAAGGATTTTTTTAGATAACCTATTCGAAGATTTCTTATATTAATATTTGGATTCCAGTTAAAAGGCAAGTCCATAACAGTTAAGTCTTTTCCATCAGGTCCATAAATTGCATTAAAAACAAGAGCGCAATCTTCTGCACTGCGGCATATAGGACCTATCTTATCCATTGTCCAGCTTAATGCCATCGCTCCATATCGACTTACCCTTCCAAAAGTAGGACGCAATCCAGTTACTCCGCATCTTGTGCATGGTGAAATGATTGAGCCCCAGGTTTCTGTTCCTATTGAAAAGGCAATTAGTCCAGCAGCTGTAGCTGCTGCTGAACCTGCTGAAGAACCACTTGACCCTTGCTTCGGGTTCCAGGGATTTCTTGTTTTTCCTCCAAACCATACATCTCCCCATGCTAAAGCTCCCATGGATAATTTTGCAACAAGAACAGCCCCTGCTTCTCTGAGTTTTTTGATAACAGTTGCGTCCTCATTTATTATCTGGTCCTTATAAGGCATTGCTCCCCAGGTTGTTTTAATCCCTTTTGTAGCAAAAAGATCCTTTGCACCCCAGGGAATGCCATGGAGAGGACCTCTGTAAATCCCTTTTGCCAGTTCCTCATCAGCTTTTTTTGCCTGTTTTAGAGCCAGTGCTTCCGTGAGAGTAACAACACATTTAAGTTTTGGTCCATATTTTTTTAATCTTTCCAGATAGATTTTAGTAAGCTGGGTGGAACTTATTTTCCTGGCTCTTATTAATCTGGAAAGATGAGTTACTGGATAAAAAGCAAGGTCTTCAAGATTTTCTGGTAATTCCACATTTATCTCTTTTTCTTTAATCTTCTTTACTTCTTTTTTCTTTTCAAATTCCATTTCCGGAACTACGGGACTGAAATAAAAAGCAGGAGGATTGCTATTTTTTAATTTGACTTTTCTTATTTCCTTATAGCGCTCCAAGTTTTCTTTTACATCTTCAAGCATCAATTCTCTTTCCTTCTTTGTAAAATTTAGACCGATCAATTTCTCTGTTGATTCAATATCTCTTAAGCTTATTTCCTTTTTCTTCTTAAGAAAATAGAAATTTACTCCAAGACTACACGAAAACAGGATAATAAAAATAATTGAAATTATTACCCATAAATTTAATTTTCCTTCTTTTTTTAAAAAGATTTTCATTTTATCACCCCTTTTTAAAAACTAAAAATTTAGAACGAAAAGCTAAAAACAACAACTTAAAAATACAAACTAAAATTTTAAAAAAATTTGATTTTTGAATTTTTATAAACATATCGAAGTATTTGATATGACTATTGTTCTTCAAAAGAACTTAGATTGCCTTTTGTACTTATTATTATTCCTCCACCACCA
>CAZWBN010000034.1:11501-14386 GCA_964632095.1 uncultured Clostridia bacterium
TTCTTCAAAAGAACTTAGATTGCCTTTTGTACTTATTATTATTCCTCCACCACCAAGGAAAACCATTATTAATGATTGAACAAAAGTTTTCCACTGAATTTGAGGAGTAAGAAATAAAGAATAAATTAAAAAATAACAGCCAACTATTAGAAGAACAATGTAAATTCCGAACATGATTCTCCATGCTCTCCTGTTTGTTTCAGGTGTATCTTCTGAGAAATACTTATTATAAAAGAGCATACCTAAAATACAGAAAACTCCAAGAAAAGCGAATATCAACCAGAAAAGTCTTATCTGGCTGACAATTTGATTAGAAAGAGGAATTCCTGATGCCACAATCTCAGAGGGAGGTCTTACTGGCTTGAGTATCCTCTCATAAAGCACCGCGCCCACATTGCTTCCCACAAGACTTCCAATTACACCATAAAAAAATGCATATCCCATATACACAGCCACTTTATCTTTTGGAGCAACCAGTCCAATATAACTGTAATATTTTGGATGTGCTGTCATTTCACCAATTGAGAAAACAGCAATTCCTAAAATAAAATACCATGGATTCTGGGTTAAAGCTAAAATTAAAAATCCTCCAGACCCAATTAAAATTCCTGAAGCCATAACAGGTAAAGGTTTTATATTTTTTACAATTCTACTTATGAGAACAACAAGTAAAATTATTGTTCCTGCATTTATAACAGTTACATGTTCTGCATCGAAAGTAAAAGGAATCCCAAGTTTTGCCATGAATTCATCAACAGGTTTCCGATGAATAAAATCTCTGAGATACCATAAAACTGTTCCAAAATTTTGAAAATAAAGAATCCAGAAACAGGAATAAATAGCTATTAGTAACATGAATCGTGAATCACGAAGAACAAGCAATGCTTCTGCTAAAACTTTTCGAATAGGTTTTGTGCTTCCAGGTTTTTCCGGGTCTTTGTAGAGAAAAATTGTTGGAAAGAGCATTAAAAAACACCATGCTGAAGATGAGAAAAACACATATCGCCAGTCAAAACCCTTTACCCAGCTCACAAAAAGGGGCGCAAGAAATGCTCCAAGATTAATACTCCAGTAGTAAACCCCAAAACCAAATCCGCTGTTCTCCTTTGTGGTCGTTCTCGCGATTGTGCCTGAAATAATTGGCTTAAATAATCCACTTCCTGTTGCCATCACAAGTAAAAATACAAAAATCATTCCATATGATGTGAAATTTCCTGTAGCAAAATAGCCCATGGATAAAAGAGAAAAAGCAACTAATAGCATTCTTCTATAGCCATATCTTTCTGCTAACGCTCCACCAACTATTGGAAGAATATAGGTTAAGGCATATACGAATCCTTGGAGAATTCCAACAGCCTGCTCTTCAAAATTAAGAACTTTAACCAGGTAGACCGCTAATACAGAATTCATTCCATAATAAGCACCTCTCTCAAATAACTCCATTAAATTAGCAATCCAGAAAGTTCTGGGAAAAGCTTTAAACAAGCTCTTTTTCTTAATATTTTCACTCATAAATTACTCCTTTTCTTGATTTTTCCCTGGACCCGCAAATTTATTATTTGAATTTGGAATTTATCATTTGGATTTTTATTATAATTTCATCAAGCTTGAGCTATTTTTGTAGGAAGCTCAATTCCTGTCCTTGCTTTTCTATCTGATATTTTCAATAATATCGAAAAAATAGCACCTATAACTCCTAAAGAAGCAAACATCAGCATTGTATTTGTATAATCTCCGCCTGAAAGGTCAGTAATTTTTCCTGCTAACCAAGGGAAAACCGTCAGTCCAATATTTTGAATTAGAGTCATCAGACCAAACGCTGTTCCAAGACGCTTCTCTTCAATCATGATTGGAATCGATGGCCACATGGCAGCAGGAACTAATGAGAATGAAATACCCAGAATAATCATAGGTATGGCAGGATGAACATATGTGAGTCCGAGAGTAAGATGTGCTGGAATAAGCATCAAAGATCCAACAATCATCATTGTTGCTCTTTTGCCGATTTTATCCACTACTAAACCAAAAATAGGAGTAAAAATCATGGAACCTGTTATAACCAAGGAAGTATAAAAACCTCCCTGTACAGCAGTTAATCCAAATTTTGTCTGAAGAAAAACTGTTGAGAAGGCTGTGAAGGGAAAAATTGCAGAATAAAAAGTCATGCAGAGAAGGGATACATACCAGTATGGAGGTCCAAATTTATAAACATCTTGAAAAACAAATTTCTCTATTTCTTCTTTTTCTTTTACAAAATATTTCTCCTTTGCTTTATCTATTCCTGAGTAAATCAAAAATAAAGCAAATGAAACAAACATAATTATTGCTGATACCCAGATAGCAAGCCTCCATGAACCACTCCATGCCTGAATTCGTGCTGCAGAATTAAGAGCAGCAAAAGTTCCCAATCGTGCAATGGTTATATTTAAGCCAAATGCCAAAGAAAGTTCTTTTCCTCTGAACCATTTTGAAATGATTTTGTCCATAGTGATAATCAATGACTCTGAACCAAGCCCATAAAGGAATCTTCCTGCAAGCATTACAAGAAAAGTAGGACCAGCAGCAGTAAGGAAAACACCAGCAGTACAAAGTGCAGCAAATAGAATACCTGCTTTTCTAATTCCAATTATATCGAGTAAAATTCCTCCCAGTAAGACCATTATGAAATTTGGAAGTGAATAAACACTAAAGAATAAACCATACTGAGCCCTTGAGATATTTAATCCTTTCATTATGAAATCTGCTATCGGGCTTATTGCGTCATAGGCATAATATGAGCCAAATATAACTAAGCCCATTATGAAAAGAACGAACCAGCGAAGTTTAAAGACTTTTTCTTTTTCCCTTTCCTCTGCCATTTTTAATTAAAAAATTAAAAACTCATT
>CAZWBN010000035.1:0-1323 GCA_964632095.1 uncultured Clostridia bacterium
TAATTCGTTAGTTGCAAATTAAAGATTGTTTTTGTAAAATAATTCCTTTAGTATAGACGAAAATGGAATTATTCTTATTATTTATAATAGCTGGAATCCTCACATTAATAATGCTATTTATAGGGGCTATTCTTGGGCCCAAGAAGATTAATAAAACAAAACTGGAACCTTTTGAGTGCGGGAGTCCTTTACTTCAAAAGGAAATAGGTCCTTTCTCAATAAAATATTATATAATAGCTTTGCTTTTCCTCATTTTTGATATAGAGGTGGCATTTTTATTTCCATGGGCATTGGTTTTTAAGAAAATAAAACTCACAGCTTTTATTGTTATAATTGCTTATTTTGTTGTTTTGATTGTGGGTTTTATCTATGCGTGGAGAAAGGGTGCTTTAGAATGGGAACAATGATTGAAAAATTTCAAATTTCAAAACCCGAATTTCAAAAAGTATATTTCCTTAGGTGATGAGAAAATGAAAGCTGATTTTATCACTACTAAATTAGATTATGTTCTGGGGTGGGCAAGGAAATTTTCTTTATTCCAGTATCCTTTTGTAACCGCATGTTGTGGAATGGAGTACATGTCAGCCGCATGTGCCCATTTTGATATTGACAGGTTTGGAGCTGGACTGACTCGTTTCTCTCCTCGTCAGGCTGATTTACTTTTAGTAGTTGGAACAGTCACTCAAAAACTTGCCCCAGTATTGAGAAAAATCTACGACCAAATGACTGAACCAAAATGGGTTATTGCTGTTGGAGCATGTGCAGTGAGTGGAGGAATTTATAATAATTATGCAGTTGTCCAGGGGATTGATAAGATTATCCCCGTTGATGTTTATATTCCAGGCTGTCCTCCAAGACCAGAGGCAATTTTGGATGCTTTAATAAAATTGCAGAAGAAAATCCAAAATCAACCCCAAGCATGGAAATGGAGGGAAAAGCTAAAGAAATGAAGCAAAGTTCTGCTGTAAAACTATTAAAAGAAAAATTTCCAGCAGATATATTGGAATATTCAACAGCGTTTGGAAATGAAACCCTACTAATAAAAAAGGAAAATATTATTAAAATCCTTAAATTTTTAAAAGAGACACCTGAATTAGAATATTCCCTTCTCCTGGATATTACCTGTGTGGATTATATCGGGCAGGAACCAAGGTTTGAGTTAATATATCATATTTATTCTTTCCGTTTAAATCACAGATTGAGAATAAAAACAAAAATTAGCGAAAAAAATCCTTTTATTGAGTCCTCGACCTGTCTCTGGAAAAATGCTAACTGGCTTGAAAGGGAAGTTTTTGATATGTTTGGAATAAAATTTAAAAATCA
>CAZWBN010000035.1:1423-14310 GCA_964632095.1 uncultured Clostridia bacterium
CTAACTGGCTTGAAAGGGAAGTTTTTGATATGTTTGGAATAAAATTTAAAAATCATCCTGATTTAAGAAGAATACTCATGTATGATGAATTTGAAGGATATCCACTTAGAAAAGATTATCCGCTTAAAAAAAGACAGCCAAGACTACCTGGAGCTGAATGATGGGAGAAAAACTAAAAAGAAGAACAAAAAGAGAAAGTCTTCTCCTCAATATGGGACCTTCTCATCCTGCAATGCATGGCACGATTCGTATCATGCTCGAGTTGGACGGAGAAAGAGTACTGAATTCAGAGGTTGAAATAGGGTATCTTCATAGAGGATTTGAAAAAACATGTGAAAATAAAACCTATCTTCAGGTTTTACCCTATACCGACAGATTAAATTATGTATCTCCTTTAATAAACAATACAGGCTATGTTATGGCAGTTGAAAAAATGTTGGGACTGGAGATTCCTGAAAGGGCTCAATATATCAGAACAATAATGTGTGAAATCTCGCGTATATGCGACCATCTGACATGCCTTGCAGCAATGGCTATGGAAACAGGAGCTTTTACAGTATTCCTTTATATGATTAAAGCAAGAGAATTCCTGTGGGATGTTGTGGAACAAACCACAGGTGCAAGAATGACAACATCATACATTAGAATCGGAGGAGTAAAATCTGATTTTCCTAAAAATTATAAAGAATTAATTAAAAAAGCAGTGGATGAAACAAGAAAAGTTTTAAAAGATTGTCATGGTTTGCTTACAAAAAATAAGATATTTCTAAATCGAACAAAAGGAGTAGCTGTTGTATCCAAGGAGGATGCAATTTCCTATGGATTTACAGGTCCTTGTTTGCGTGCAACCGGTGTTTATTATGATGTCAGAAAAGCCCATCCCTATTTAATTTATGACCAATTAGATTTTGAAATTCCTCTCGGAGAAAATGGAGATAATTATGACCGTTATTATGTAAGAATGCTGGAGATGGAACAGAGTTTAAGAATTATTGAGCAGGCAGTTGAAAAGATGCCTCGTGGAGCAATTGAAGTGGAAAATATTGGAGAAATTCTTGAGCCCTATCAGGCAATTAAATCCGCACGAAATAAAAAGCCTTCCCAAAAAATTAAATTATCGCCAAATTTAGAAGGCACTGAAAAAGAAAAATATCCTCATATTCTAACATCAGATAAAAAATATATAATTCCTCCAAAGGAGGATACTTATACTACAATTACTGGTTTGATTTCTCATTTTAAGTTCTTTATGAAGGGGCATGGGATACATCCTCCCAAAGGAGAGGTTTATTTCTCAGTTGAAGGAGCCAATGGAGAACTGGGATTTTATATAGTTAGCGATGGAACAGATAAACCCTATCGTTTGCATTTAAGGGCGCCCTGTTTTCATATTATGTCAGCCCTGGAAATGATGATTAAAGGTGGATATGTTGCTGATATAATTCCAACTTTTGGTTCTATAAATATGATAGGAGGTGAACTCGATAGATGAGTTTGAAGTTCTCGCCAGAAGCTGAAAAACAGATAAAAGAGATTATCAAACATTATCCTGAAAAGCAATCTGCTCTACTCCCAATCCTTCATCTGGCTCAAAAAGAATTTGGTTACATAAATGAGGAAGTTGAAAATTTAGTTGCTCAGATTCTGGATATTAAACCGATTAAAGTAAGGGAAGTGGTAACATTTTATACAATGTTCCATCAAAAACCTGTAGGAAAGTATCATATTCAAGTTTGCAGGAATATTAGCTGTTCGTTAAATGGAGCAGAAGATTTAATTAACTATATTTCAGAAAAATTGGGAATCAAAGTCGGGGAGACAACCCCTGACCAGAAATTTACACTTTCTGTTGTGGAATGTCTCGGTGCATGTGAACATGCTCCTTGTATGCAGATAAACTCAGAATATTACGGGAATTTAGATAAAAAGAAAATAGACCTTATTCTGGAAAGATTAAATAATGACACCGATGATTGAAGAAAAGTTAATAACCAGAAATCTGGAAATTGAGAATTTATATAAAATAGAAGTCTATAAAAAATATGAGGGATATCAAGCATTAAGAAAAGCCCTTCTCCAGATGACTCCTGAACAAATATTGGAGGAAGTTAAAAAGGCAAACCTCAGGGGAAGAGGAGGAGCAGGTTTTCCCGCAGGACTCAAATGGGGTTTTGTCCCAAAGGACATTGATAAACCCAAATACTTATGTGTGAATGCTGATGAAGGTGAACCGGGAACATTCAAAGACAGATTTATTATGACGAATAATCCACACCTTTTAATAGAAGGAATAATCATTACCTGCTATTGTGTGGGCATCCACACTGCCTATATTTATATTCGAGGGGAATATGAACATGTGGCTCAGCGATTAGAACAGGCTATAAAGGAAGCTTATAAAAACAATTATTTAGGAGAAAGTATTCTGAATACCGGTTTTTCCTTAAATCTTTACATTCATAGAGGGGCAGGTGCATATATCTGTGGAGAGGAAACAGCTCTTTTAGAATCTTTAGAGGGAAAAAGGGGGCATCCGAGACTAAAACCTCCTTTTCCTGCATCAGTGGGTTTATATAAATGCCCTACTGTAATAAATAATGTTGAAACTATATCAAATATACCCATTATTATCCTTAAAGGTGGAGAATGGTTTGTTAAAAAAGGTCTTCCAAAGGATGGTGGGACAAGATTATTTTCTGTTAGTGGAAGCGTTAAAAATCCAGGAGTCTATGAATTACCTACGGGCATCAATTTAAAGGATATTATTTTTAATTATGCAGGTGGCATGAAAGAAGGTAAAGAATTGAAGGCAGTAATTCCTGGAGGACTCTCCGCTCCAATTCTTAAAGCTGAAGAAATTGATATTCCAATGGACTGTGAATCTTTGATGAATGCTAATTCTATGCTCGGTTCATCAGCTATTATTGTTATAGATAATGAAACACCCATTATTGATGTGCTTAGAATAATTGTAAATTTCTATGCTCATGAATCATGCGGGCAATGCACACCATGCAGAAATGGTACCTGGTGGATGAAGAACATAGTTAAAAGGATTTATGAAGGAAACGGAAAAGTTTCTGATATAGATAATTTACTCAGAATAGCCAATAATATATTTGGTAAAACTCTTTGCCCAATGGGAGATGCTGCATCCATGGCGGTCCGTGCCATTCTGGAAAAATTCAGGGAAGAAATTGAAAATTATATTCAGGGGAAAGAATGATTAAAATAAAAATAAACGGAAAAGAATACAAAGTAAAAGAAAATCTAACAATTCTTGAAGCTGCCAGACAGGTTGGAGTGGAAATCCCACATCTTTGCTATCATCCTGCTCTTGAGCCAGAAGGCAGTTGCAGAATGTGTCTTGTTGAAATTAAAGGAGTTCCAAAACTTCAACTGGCATGTTCAACATTAGTAAAGGATGGAATGGAAGTAGAAACTGATAATGAAAAAGTAAGAGAAGCAAGAAAAGCAGTGCTTGAATTCCTTTTAGCAGGACATCCTTTAGATTGTCCCATATGTGATAAAGCAGGAGAATGTAAACTTCAGGATTATTATTATAAATATGGTCTTTTTGAAGATAAATTTGAAGAAGAAAAACCGAGAAGAAATAAATTGGTGAGAATAGCTCCAAATTTAATTTTAGACCAGGAAAGATGCATTCTTTGTACCAGATGTGTACGATTTCTAAGAGAAATAACAAAAACAGAGGAGCTCGGAGTATTCAATAGAGGTAAAGAATCTTTAATTTCTGTCTATGAGCAGGAATTAGTGGAAAATAATTATAGCGGGAATCTCGTGGATATTTGTCCTGTTGGTGCAATAACAGATATTGATTTCAGGTTTAAAATGAGAACCTGGTTTTTAGAAAAGAAAAAATCAATCTGCCCTCTTTGTGGAAGGGGGTGCAATATAAATATTCATTTCCTTCCTGAAACCTTTCCTTTTAAGAGAGAAAGAAGGGTTTATAGAGTAACTCCAGAGCCAAATCCTAAAATAAATGGTTATTGGATCTGTAATCTCGGGCGTTATGGTTACCATTACATAGATAATGACAGGATTTTGGTACCTTCAAAAAGAAACGAGAATAGTGAGAAATTAGAGGAAATTTCATGGAGAGAGTTTTACGAAGATATAGGAAATAAAATCAAAGTATTAATTCGAAGAAAAAAAGGTGAAAAAATTGGAGCAGTTGTTAATTTAAGTTTAACAAATGAGGAATATGAAATATTAAAAGTATTTTTCAATCAATGTGTTCCACAAAGTGAAATAATTGTTTTTGGGAAGGAGAAAGGGAAGGCGGATAATTTTCTCTTAACCGAAGATAGAAATTCAAATACCAGAGGAGCTAAAAAATTTGGATTCGTTGAGAAGAAAATAGATATTAAAAAATTTTTAAGTAATAAAGAACTGGTTATTTTCTTTGGTCATGAAATAACAGAACATTACGCAATACAATTTCTATCCGAGATTTTAAAAAGCATAAAAACAAAAGTGCTTATAGCTTCAAATAAAGGACCTCTTATTAATTTAATGGATTATATTTTGCCCTCTTGTGTGGTGGCAGAAAAGGAAGGTAGCTTTATTAATTGTGAGGGAATCACTCAAAAATTCAATAGAGTCTTAGAGCCCCTGGGTAAAAGTAAATCTGAAATCGAGATATTAACATCTCTTGCTCAAAGAAGTGGAATATGGAGAAATTTCCTATTGTACAGGAGGACAGGTTAAAATGCTTCTGGATATTTTGATTATTGCAATAAAAATAATTTTAGGATTAAGCTGGCTTCTAACTCTCACTTTGATTTTAACCTGGGTGGAAAGAAAAGAAAGCGCAGTGGTTCAAGATAGAATAGGAGCGAACAGGGCATCGATCCTTGGATTCAGAATTTTTGGACTTTTTCAACCATTCGCTGATGCAATAAAAATGATGTTCAAAGAAGATTTTGTCCCACCATTTTCGAATAAACTCCTTCATACAATTGCTCCTTTCCTATCTTTCTTTTTTGCAACAGTTACACTTGCTGCAATTCCATTTGGAGATGAAATCACTATAGGTTCAAAAATCATTCCCTTACAAATAGCAAGAATGAATATAGGTCTTGTTTTTATTCTCGCAATGTTCTCCTTAGGCATCTATGGGGTTATTATTGGAGGATGGGCTTCAAACAATAAATATACGCTTCTTGGTGGGATGAGAGGAACAGCTCAAATAATTTCATATGAAATTGCCCTTGGATTATCACTCATTGGATTAATAATGATTTATCCAAGTTTAGAATTAAATGAGATTGTTAAATATCAAGGAGATTTGTTATTTGGCTTTATTCCTAAATGGGGAGTGTTTTTACAGCCTTTAGGATTTTTTATATTTCTTGTGGCTGGAATGGCTGAAACAAAGAGAGTCCCTTTTGATTTGCCAGAGGGGGAATCAGAAATTATAGGATTTTATACCGAATACAGCGGAATGAAATTTGGACTTTTTATGATGACGGATTTTGTAGAGGTTGTTCTAATTTCAGCCCTTCTAACTACACTATTTTTCGGAGGATGGCAGGTTCCCTACTTATATTCTGATGGATTTCATTTTCCATGGGGAGGAAGTATTATTTTAAATAAATGGATTGTTACTATACTCCAGGTACTGGCTTTTAATCTTAAGGTAGCTTTTTTCTGCTGGCTACTTATCTTAGCTCGCTGGACTTATCCGAGATATCGTTATGATCAACTAATGAGTCTTGGATGGAAATTGTTGATTCCATTAAGTTTTGTTAATATTTTGGGAACTGGTTTAATCTTAATTTTAATTTAGAAAATGATAAAAAGTATTCTTTTTCTATGGGAATTTTTAAAAGGATTATGGATCACTGCAAAACATTTCTGGATTAATATATTTTTTAATTTTCTCAAATTAATAGGTTTCAAAATTAAAGATAAAGGCTCAGTTACAATTCAGTATCCAGAAGAAAGAAAAGAAATTGCTCCACGCCATAGAAGTCTTCACAGAATACTAACCCGGGAAGATGGAAGCCCAAGATGTGTAGCATGTATGCTTTGCATGACAGTCTGTCCTTCGGAATGTATCTATGTGGAAGCAGAAGAAGACCCAAACATAGAAATTCAAAAAAGACCCTCGAAATTTATTATTGACATAAGCCGATGTTGCTTCTGTGGTTTCTGCGTTGAGGCATGTCCTGAAGATGCTTTAAGAATGGATACGAATATAGTGGAGCTTGCTGAATATAAAAGAGAAGAGTTAATTTATGAATTAGATGAGTTGGTTAAAATTTCAAATAACAAAACCCAAATGCCAAATTTAAAATAAATGGGAAATATGAATAAAATGGAGAAAACAGATAAAATCAAAATTGGCAAATTTACAATATATGGATTGACTGATGGGACTTTTCTTCTTGATGGAGGAGCTATGTTCGGTGTTGTCCCAAAAGTTCTATGGGAGAGAAAAATGCCCGCAGACTCCCGAAACAGAATACTTCTTTCTCTAAATTCAATTTTAATTGATACGGGTAATGAAAGAATTCTGGTAGAGACTGGAATAGGTAATAAATTAACGGAGAAATTCATTGACATTTATGGAGTAAATAGAGAACCGGATTTAATTAAATCCATCAATAAATGCGGATTCAAGGCTGAAGATATAAACTTTGTTATAAATACCCATCTTCACTTTGACCATTGCGGGGGCAATACATTTAAGGATAAAGATGAGATAATTAAGCCAACATTTCCTAATGCAAAATATATAATTCAAAGAGGAGAATGGGAGCATGCCCTTTCCCCTAATGAGAGAGACAGAGCGAGTTATTTAAAAGAGAATTTTTTACCCTTAAAGGAATTCAATCAACTGGAACTTGTGGACGGAGAAAAAGAAATTGTTCCTGGAGTAAAAGTAAAAATTGTATCAGGACACACAGAATGTCATCAATGTGTATTCGTTACATCAGATAAAGATACCCTTGTCTTTCTTGGAGATTTAATTCCCACAACAAGTCATATTAATTTACCTTATATTATGAGTTATGACCTCTATCCTGTGGAAACCTTGGAAAATAAAAAGAAAATTCTAAAAAAAGCTTCAGAGGAAGGATGGATTCTATCGTTTAATCACGACCCAAAATATTTTTTTGGAAGAGTAGAATTTGAAGAGGAAAAATTTAAATTTACTCCCCTCTAAAGGCAATTTTAATTTTTAAATTTCCAAGGATTATTAAAGATAATTGTCTAAATTTAAGGAGAGAAAATGGGAAATCTCTCTGAGGATGAATTAATCCAAAAAGCCAAAGAGGGAAAAGTGGAGGCTTTTGGAGAATTGGTAAAAAAATATCAAAGGCGAATATATCAACTTATATATCAAATGACTTTTAATCACGAGGATGCCAATGACCTTTCCCAAGAGACTTTTCTTAAAGCTTATAAATCCTTGAATAAATTTAAAAGAGAATCGAGTTTTTACACATGGCTTTATAGAATTGCCATAAATTTAGTAATAAATCATTTAAAGAAAAGAAAAAATGAGAGAAATTTGAATTTTGATATTCATTATACCAATTCTCCTCAAAGAATTCTGGAGAGCAAAGAGTTTTCCATGAAATTAAAGGAAACAATATCAATGCTTCCCTTCTCTCAGAGAATAGCTCTAAATTTGGTTGTCAATCATGGACTCTCTCATAAAGAGGTTGCAAAAATTCAGGGCTGTTCAGAAGGCACTGTTTCATGGAGAATTTTCCAGGCGAGAAAATTTTTAAAAGAAAAATTAGAACCCTATTTAAAGGGAGAATTAAAATGAAATGTGAAAAATATCAAAAATTTTTATCGGATTATAATGACGGGTCTCTTTCAAGAAAAAAAGCTGAAAAGATAAAGAAGCACCTTGAGCAATGTTCTGAATGTAGGGAAATTTTAGAATTATACAGAAAATTAGATAAAGAAATTAAAATCGTTGGTGAATTTGAGCCTTCTTCTGATTACTGGGAAACCTACTGGTTAAAATTAAAAGCAAAAATTGAGAATGAAGAGAAGGCTAAAGAAAGACTTTTCTCATGGAAAATAAACTGGAAATGGTCTCTCGCTGGAATTCTCGCAAGTTTATTAATATTTGTGGTGATATTTACTTTTATCTTTAAAAAGGGAGAAATCAATGAAGAAATTTACTATATGTCTTCTGACCAGACTCTTTTTCCTTTCATTAATGAACTGGAAGAAAATAATTCTCTTGCAAAATACTTTGAAGAATTAATCTTCACTGAAATGGGAAGGGAAATCGAGAATCTAAGTCATTTCGAATACTCTTTTGATTTCAACAATATTTATAATCTTCTAAACGAAATGAACGAAGAAGAGATAGAAATATTTAATTCAGAAATAATTAAAGAATTAAGGAATAAGGGGGTAAAAAATGAAATACAAAGTTAGTTTCTTTTTAATCATTTTTATGATTTCTTTTCCATTAGTTGTATTCCCACAGACAGAGAGAAAAACAAGACCAGACAAAGAGGAAGAAGTTCGCCGACATATACAGACATTTAGAATGTGGGAAATGACAAAAGCTCTCGACCTTACAGAAGAACAGGCTTCCAAGATCTTTCCAGTTCTAAATAAGCTGGAAAAGGAAAAGGCTGAACTTAATCGCAGAATATGGGAGGAAATAAGAGGTCTGAGAGAACTTCTAAAAGAGGAAAAACCTGATTCAAGTCTAATCAAAGAAAAGCTTGACAGAATTAAAGGTTTAAAAAAACAGATTCAGGAAATGGATAATAAAATTGAAAAATTACTGGAAGATAATCTTACAATTGAACAGCAGGCAAAATATGTGCTTTTTTCAATAAGGTTTATGAAAGATTTAAAAGAAAAGATTAATCGAGCTCGTCAGCTTTACAGACAGAGAATGATGCAGAGAGAGAAAAAAGACAAATATTATCCTTAAATTTTAACTTTAGCTTCTTTCATTGCTTTATCTCTTATGGGCTTGAATTCACATCCTTCACGCCAATTTGGAAAAGTGGATTCTCTTGATAATTTATATCCCACTTTGAAAATTATGCAAAGGTCTTCTACTGCACCTGTCAAATCCCAGCTCGGATCAAACTCATCAGATGGCTTGTGATATTTTTCTCTAATATATTCCTCCACCTTAGCGAGAGTCCACTTTTCTCCAAATTTAATATGGTTAACTCCTGATCTTAAATAAAGAGAAGGAACGCCTTTTTTAGTAAATGAAAAATGATCAGAGCGGTAAAAGGAACCCTTTTCAGGAGCCGGATCAGGACGAACAACCCTTCCCTGCTCCTGAGCAATCTCCTTCACATAATCATCAAGCTCTGAATTACCGTACCCCACTATTGTTATATCCTTCATTTTTCCGTAAATATTCAGTGTATCAATATTTATTACTGCAACGGTTTTTGTTAGTGGATATATTGGATAGGTCGCATAATATTCTGAACCAAGAAGCCCTTGTTCTTCGCATGTTACAGCTAAAAATACTATGGAGCGTAGAGGTGGAGGATTTACTGCTTCGAAAGCTTTTGCAAGTTCTATTAAACCTGCAACACCTGTTGCATTATCCAGTGCCCCATTAAAGATTTGATCTCCTTCAAGTTCTGGATTTTTTCCGAGGTGATCCCAGTGAGCAACATAAATTATATATTCGTTTTTTCTCTCCCTTCCGGGTAAAACAGCAATTACATTGTTCGACTTCAATCTCTCAATTTGATTTTTAATTTTTACTGATGTTTTTAAATTAAGAGGGGTAGCTTTAAACTCTCGTGAACTGGCGGATTTTTTTAATTCATCAAAATCTTTCCCTGCTAATGCAAAGATTTTTCTTGCAGATTCAATGTGTAACCAACCTTCCATAGCGCATCTTGACATATTGTCATCCTCACTCGATAAATAAAATTGAGGTCCAGTCCATCCGTTTTTTACTACTCCCCATCCATAAGCAGCTGGCTCTGTTTCATGAATTATAAGAACTCCATCTGCTCCCTGGCGCGCTGCCTCCTCGTATTTATAGGTCCATCTGCCATAATAGGTCATTGCCTTTCCTTTAAATAACTCTGGATTTTTTGTAGCAAATCCTGGATCATTTATAAGCACAATTACAGTTTTTCCTTTTACATCTATTCCCTTATAATCATTCCAGTTGTATTCAGGAGCTACTATTCCGTAGCCCACAAATACCATTTCCGAATCCTTAATTGATACTTCTTCTCTAACTCTTCTTGTAACTGCTACAAATTCATCTCCATAAGAGAAGGATATTGATTTTTTACCATTGCTCACTTTTAATTCCATATCCGGGTCAGCAGTTATTTTTACAAGAGGAATTTCCTGAAAAAAGCTTTCTCCATTTCCTGGTTGAAGACCAATTTCTTGAAATTTCCTTTTTAAAAAGTTTATAGTTTTTTCCTCTCCTTTAGAAGCTGGAAATCTACCTTCAAATTCATCTGAAGAGAGAATTTTTATATTTTTAGCTAAATTCTCAACCTTTATATTTTTCAAAACCTGCTCAACATTATATCTTTCTTTACATCCCATTAGAATTAAAACCATACATAAAGAAATTATTACCATTAGAAATCTCTTACACATTCATTTACCTCCTGTAATTTTTAAAATTCAAAGAAGTATAATTATCATATTTTTGAACATTTTAAAATGAAAAAGTGTAGAAATTTAAGGAAAAGTAATTTTTTACTTAAATAATCTTTTTTAGTTTTTAATTTTTAACTTATATCCGCCCCATACTTCTTGCCAATTTCATTAATCTTTTAACTCTTTCTTCTGTCTTCGGATGAGTGCGGAATAAATTAACTAACCCTCCACCTCTCAATGGGTTCACAATAAATAAATGAGCTGTGGAAGGATTTGCTTCCATGGGAATTCTCTTTGAGTAATTTTCTAATTTTTTAAGAGCTGAAGCTAATTTTTCTGGTTTATAAGAAATTTTTCCACCTTCATAATCTGCTGCGTACTCCCTCTGACGAGAAATCGCAAAATGTATTAGCATAGCAGCAATTGGAGCTAAAATAGCCAATATTATAAGACCCAAACCACTATCGTCCCTTCTTCTTGAACCAAAAAATATTGCGGAATAACCAGCGATACGGGCTAATACCATTATGGCACCCGCAAGAGTTGCAGCAAGAGTGCTGATTAGCATGTCACGATGTTTAATATGTGCCAGTTCATGTGCGATTACTCCTTCAAGCTCATCTCTTGTTACTAAATTTAATAAGCCCTGTGTTACAGCAACCACTGCTTTTTTAGGATTTCTTCCTGTTGCAAAAGCATTTGGAGCTGATTTAGGAATTATGGCAATTTTAGGCATAGGTAAATTAGCTTGCCTTCTGAGCCTGTCCACAATTTGATAAAGTTCAGGAGCCTCTGCTTGAGAAAGAGGTCTTGCTCCATACATTGCCAAAACGATTTTATCTGAGTAAAAATAACTGAAAAAATTCATAAGCCCTGCAAAAACGAGGGCTATAATCATACCATTTCTTCCTCCTACCCAACCACCAATTAAAACAAATAATACTGTTAGAAGTAGCATGAGGAAGAAAGTTTTTATCGTGTTCATTTTTTTCTCACCTCAATAATTTATTTTTACAATTAATATTATAAATCTTTTCAAAGATGATGAGCAAGATTTATATGAAAAAAGGAGAGAGATTCTAGATTTCTCTCCCCTATAATTTTAAGAGATTAATCAGTTAATTATTAAGATAACCTGAGCAAGAAGGAATCTCTCTTTCTTTAAAATCACAACAGATGCGGACTTCCCACCTTCCTTAATTTCGACTCTGTAATCAATATTCTCTTTTAAGTGTTTTGGTAAAATAGTAACCTTTTTAATAACAGGAACCTTAAAATCCTCTGCTTTGAGCTCTATCGTTTGAGTCTGACGAAGGTCAATTCTATTCTGAAAATCTGCAGAAGTTACTTCTCCGATTCTCAAACCAGCTAATCCCAGAAAAGTTCCCCTGATCTTACCTTTGGCTTTAAGATTGTCTTTAGTATCTGCAAAATAATAAACAGAATTCAATTTTGAAATTAAATCTTCGTTTTTACCCTTTAAATCTGAAATTTCCTTATTTAGATTTTCAATTTGTGCTTTGAGGTCAGCATTCGCCTTTTCCAGTTCATTGATTTTTGCTGTAAGTTCCTCGCTTTTCTTCTTCAATTCAGCAATTTCGTTCTCCAGCTTCATTTTCTCTTCCTGAATCTTTTTCTTCTCAATTCTCAGTAAAGTTGCCATAGAGACTTTTGCATCTCCTTGAGTGACAAATGTTCCATATACTTTCCCGTAGAAATAATTCCAGACTTTAAAGCCAACAAGAATCGGATGGAACAATGGGGTATCAGCAAGTATTCTTTTAGCTTCATCTGCAGGAACTCCCTTCTTTTGAGTTAAATAATCATAAGCTATTTTCCAGTGGCTGTCGCCTTTTTGAACATCGTAAGATTCAGGGATTTGATTCAATAAATCAGCATTCTCCTCTTTTAACTGATTTATCATGTCCTCTTTACTTGCAATCTCCTTCTGTAACTCTGCCACTTTAGCCTCAAGGTTTTGAATTTGTTGATTAAGTTCTTCCTCCTTCTTTTTATTTGTACAGGAGGAGAAAAGAATAATTCCTGGAATCAGGATTAAATAAAATAGAACAGTTACCCATTCTCTGAAAAACTTATCTCTAACAATCTTCATAACATCCTCCTTCTCTTTTTAATTAACAAATTTTTTTTAATAAGTCAAAGAAAAAAGCTATATGTTTCAATTGTAGACTTAATTCGTGATATTGACAAAAAAAATTAATTGGGGTATTCTAAAAAATCGATGAGCCGTTAGCTCAGAGGGAGAGCACCGG
>CAZWBN010000036.1:0-14287 GCA_964632095.1 uncultured Clostridia bacterium
GCAGATTATACAATGCGCACTGGCAGGAAGAGGTAATACATGCACAAATTAAAAGTAAATATGAATTTTGTCCTTATCATGAAGAAATCTTAAAAAAAATTGAATCCATGCTTTAAAAATTTACTCTCTTCTTTATTTTATCTTGGAAAATCCTTTAAGATTTTATAAAATAGAAGTTCAAATCAATGAAATACGGATATCTAAGAGAAAAAATTGTCTTGTTATTTATTGTAATTCTCTTCATTTTTCAACTTGCATATTCGGGTGAAAAAAATTTTATTCCAGAAGCAAAAGTATATCTCATCCCTCCCGGTCAAAGTATTAAGCTCGATGGCATATTAAGTGAAAGTGTATGGAAAGAGGCTCCATCAATAGGAACCTTTACAATGATAGAACCGCAACAGGGAGTTCCACCTACAGAAAAAACAATTGTTAAGGTATCAGCAACTCCTCAATCCATTTATTTCGGGATAATCTGTTATGACAGTAATCCAGATAAAATTGTAAGTTATACTATGCAGAGGGATGCAGAACTCAGGGGCGAAGACCATATAAAAATTGTGCTTGACACTTTTTTAAGCGGTAGAACAGGTTATATATTTGCAGTGAATCCAAATGGAGCACGATACGATGCTCTTATTGAAAGAGAGGGAGAAGGAGAAAATAAGCAATGGGATGGTATATGGGAAGCTTCAGCAAGAAGATTCGAGCAAGGCTGGAGTATCGAAATATATATCCCAATTAAAACTCTACGCTTTAGAACAGGTCTCACTGAATGGGGTTTCAATATAGAAAGGAGAATTCAGCGTTTACTTGAAACAGACCGATGGGCTTCACCAAATAGAAACTATAAGGTAACTCACATAAGCAGAGGGGGCAGACTTGCCTCTTTACCTCCTTTTGAACAGGGCATGGGAATTACAGTAAGACCCTATATTCTGGGTAAAAGATTAAGAGAACCATCCGATATGTCTGTAACCTATACCCCTCAAATTGGCTTGGACATATTCAAAAACTTTGGAGGGGATGTAACCGGGCTTATAAGTATAAATACAGATTTCGCAGAAACTGAAGTTGATACAAGACAGATTAATTTAACTCGATTTCCCCTTTTCTTCCCTGAAAAAAGAACATTTTTTCTTGAAGGCTCAGATATCTTTAATTTCGGACTTGGTTTAGGCTCTCATAGAGAAAAAGATATAGTTCCATTTTTCAGCCGTAGAATAGGTTTAGTGGAAGGACAAACAGTTCCTCTTGATTTATCAATAAAAGCCACGGGAATTTTAGGAAAGTTTAATTTTGGAATACTCGATAGTCTTACAAGAGAAGTAGAAGGGCTTGCTCCAAGAACAAACCTTTTTGCGTTCAGGGGATTTCAAAATATATGGAAAGAATCTAAAATCGGATTCTTAATAACCGGAGGAGACCCAATAGGTAGAAAAAATAGCTGGTTGGCTGGATTTGATTTTGTATATAAAACAACACAATTTAGAGGAAATAAGAATTTTCTTTTTGGAGTATGGGGACTTGTAAATAATAGAGAAGAGCTCGGGAAAGATAGATATGCTTTTGGTTTCAAAATAGATTATCCAAATGACCTCTGGGATATATCTTTAACTTTTAAGCGTATTGGAGCTGATTTCGACCCTTCTCTTGGATTTGTTCCATGGCCAGGAATATATAAAATCAATTACAGCACAATGTATAAGCCAAGACCTGATATTCCATGGTTACGCCAGATATTTTATCAATTTTTCACAACAATGGTTATGGATTTGAATGGAAAGGTAATGCAATGGAGAATTTTTACCGCGCCTATAAACTGGAGATTGGAAAGTGGAGATAGAGTGGAATTTAATATAGTTCCACAAATGGAAGTAATACCCGAAAGTTTTAATATAACACCTGAGGTTTTTGTGTCTTCCGGAGAATACAAGTGGACACGGTATCGAATTGAATTTGAAACAGCTGATAAGAGAAAATTAAAAACAAAATTTACCTGGTGGTTTGGAAATTTTTATAATGGTCATATGGATCAGTATCAAACCACATTTGCATGGAGACCATCTCATTTCTTGAATATTTCTTTTGAAGGAGAAAAAAATTCAGGAAAATTACCTTCTGGTTCTTTTGACATTAAGCTTGCAAGGGCAAGAGTAAATATATTTTTATCTCCAAATTTTCAACTTCTTAGCTTCTTTCAGTATGATAATCTTACTAAATCCTTGGGCATGAATACACGATTACGCTGGACTTATAGAAGTCTTCTCGATGTTTTTATAGTCTACAATCGTAACTGGATAGACACAGATAGAGGTTTAACACCAGAATTAAATCAATTCATGATCAAAATTCAATACTCCTGGCGTTATTAATAATCCTAATTTCTAAGCCAATTTATCTGGAATTATATAATCACCGAATTTCTCACGAGCTTCAAGTAATCTCTGTTTTTGCTCTTCCAAGACTTTGAATAATATTTCTGGAGTATCTGGGACCTGTGTTTTATAAATATCTTTTATTCTCTCTATTTTAGCTAAATTTTCTGGAATTCTTATCATAAATTGCTTATTATAATCCTCTTTCGAATAATCTTTGTTAAGCACCTCTTTAAACAATCTCTTCAAATCCTCGTATTTTGGAATACGACCCGTAGGTGTATCATAGCATCTACTTCATCATGAACTCTTAACTCCATCCATTTATACCAGATTTTCTTATCTGTTTTTTCATTAAGAAAATTGTCTTTTCATCTTTCAAAAAGTAATTTACAGAGAAAATACGCGGCGGCTTCTCCAAATCCTTAGCAAAATCCAGATTGATTTGAATTATTTTCCTATTGGAATTGACAGAAAGTCAAGGTCTGACAGGGGATTGAACTTTCTTATGTGCTTATTGCCTATCCTTGATTTCACTTCACCCAAAACAACAATCTTCTCGCCTTCTTTCTCTCCATCTGCATATAGGTCTATTTCTACATGTCTTCCATTTAAGGTAAAGACTTTCCTCCTGAATTTCCCAATTTCAATTGAATAGTGATTTTTTAAATAAGAGGGAAGAACTACTCTTGCAATGTCTTCAAGTCCGTATCCGATTGTATCGCTTAATCCTCCAATTGCTCTTGCAAGCTGGCGGAGTTCTTTTTGAGTCTCTTCTTGAGCACGAGCAAAATCTCCCTGCGCCCTGGCAAGTTCTTCAACCCTTTGTTCTGTTTTCCTTTGTGCTTGTGCAAGTTCTTCTTGCGCCTTGGTAAGTTCTTCAATTCTTTACTCTGTCCTCGTTTGCGCCTGAGCAAGTTCTAAAACCACTTTTCTTAATTCATTAAAATCCTCCCTTGTAACTTTTATCTCTTTTACTCTCTCATCTACAATCGCTACAATTGTCTTGTATAATTCAGGAGTCATTTTTATTTCACTCATGATCGAAATATAAATAATTTTTTATGATTTTGTCAAACTTTTAAATTTCTAATTATTTCTTCATTACATCTTCAAAAGCAAACATATAATTCTCTATAATTTTCCCCCAGGAATAGTTTTCCTTTATGTATTTAAATCCATTTTCAGCAAGAGTTTTTCTCAATTTTCTGTTTTTTAAAATCAAAAGAATTGCCTCAGCAAATTCCTCAGGATTTGAATAATAAAGTCCTGCATTGCTTTTTAATATATGATTCATTAAAACAGGTGAATTTTGATTAACAAGAGCTGGAGTTCCACAGGCTAAGGACTCTAAAAGTGAAATTGAAAAACTTTCAAGCCTCGATGGATGAACCGTTAGCAAGGCATTTGAGATTATCTCATATTTATCATTTTCAGAAACAAAACCAAAATATCTCAAATCATAACTTTCCATAATTTTCATGTTTAACTTACCAATTAAAATTAAATGAACAAAAGGATATATTTTTCTGAATTTTAAAAAATAATCAATCATTTCGTCACAGTCTTTCCCCTTATCAATTCTTCCAGCATAAAGAAGATAAGGAAATGATAAATTCCATTTCTTTTTGAAATCTTTGCTTTTTTGAAAGGTAGGTATTTTTATACCCATTCCACCTATGAATTTTGGTTTATCTTTAATATTGAAATTTTTCAAAACTAATTCCATTTCTGGAGCAGATGAAAAGATGAATCCATCTGGATTAGAAAATACTTCTTTCATTATATCAAGATATAGAGGTGGTTCATCATGAGCAAAGGGAACAAGTATCTTTTTTTTCTTTATTTTCTTCAAGCCATAAAAGGTTGGATAATATAAATAAGTGAAGAAAACAAATAAATCAAAGTTTTCCTGCTCTTTTTCAATCGCTTCAATTAAATCAGGACAAACTGGTCCCTGAGCATCAAGCCATTTTAATTCATCTTTATAACTATGTGGATTAAAAAATAGCCAATCAGAAAATTTGTTAAAGGATTCAAGCTTTCTTTTCCTCTTTACCCTGTATCTCTTTATCGTTACTCCTCTTAGAATAGTAGTGCCAGGCTTATAATAATTTTCCCAGGTAAGATAATCCAAAGCAGTGGTTGTGTAAACAGTAATCTCTTCACCATTTAGAGCTAAATTTTCAGCCAGCTCCCTACAAAGTGCTTCACCTCCTCCTAGAATTTCTCTCCCATATCTCTGTATTACAAAAGCTATTTTCATTTTAATCTATTTATATGTTCAAGTAATGTCTTACCCAGGTCCTGCTTTCTGAATTCCTCAAGTCTCTTTCTCTGCGAATTTATTATTTTTTCTCTAAATTCTTTATTGCTAACTAAATAATGAATCAATTCTCCAAGGAATGAGACTTCCTTTGTACTCACAAGTATTCCAGCATTTCCGAGGGTGTATGGAACTGCTGTGCAGTTGTAGGCGATTATTGGAACATCAAAAAACATGCTTTCAATAAGTGGTAAACAGAAACCCTCGTGCTCACTAAGGGACAGAAATACATCAGCAATTCTGTAATATGCAATGAGTTCTTCATCAAGCACATGTCCCGTGAATACTATATCCTCATTTGTGAGAAGAAATTCATCAGCCAGCCTTATGAGGCTGTAATAATATTCAGGAAGAGAAGTGGTTTTTCCAACAACTATTAATCTGACCAGCGGGGATATATATTTTTTGTAATAAAAGAGAACTTTTATGTTATCCTCAATTTTTTTATTTGGGACTATTCTTCCAATAAAAAGGATGTTTATTCTTTCATCATCGAAAAGTTTTTTTATAAAAGGATTTTCTTTTTTATTATACCTATTAAAATCAACAAAAAGAGGAAAAACAGCAGTATTTCTAAAGCCTAAAGCTTCAAGCTCTTGCCTGTTAAATTCAGAATCAGCAAGTGATAAATCAATGAATTCAGCAAGGGAGCTTAATTGTTTTCTTCCTTCAATAGTAATTCTTGTCATCTCAGCACTGTAATCAGCAAAAAATTCTGCAGGAGTGATGTTGTGGTAAATCATTATTTTTTTTGCTTGCATTTTCTTGATTTCATCCGTTAAAGGAGAAGGAAGTGCAAAATGAAAAATAACAATATCAGAAGAATTTGTTTTAGGAAAATTTGGAAAAAAATCAGCTTCGTCAAGAAGTTCATCATCGATTGTTAGGGAATAAATATGTGAAGAAAATCCTTTTGATTTTAAAAATTTTTTTATATGTAGAGCTGTATCTCCAATTGCATCGCCCCTGTGAAATGCAGGCAGAATCTGGTCAATTCTCATTTTTCCTCCATAATACTTTTAATGTGCTCAAGAAGTATTCTCTTAACATTTTCCTTTGAATATTTCTTAAGAGCTTCAAGCTGGGAATTTATGATTTTCT
The DNA here is from genome assembly GCA_964632095.1 of uncultured Clostridia bacterium. Taxonomy (GTDB): domain Bacteria; phylum Acidobacteriota; class Aminicenantia; order JdFR-78; family JdFR-78; genus JdFR-78. The sequence continues at coordinate 5,806 of CAZWBN010000036.1, forward strand.
TTCTGAAATCTTCATCCCTAACAATTAAATCAATCAAACAGGCAATTTTCTCAAATTCCTTTTCCTTTAATAAAATTCCGCCTTTGTTCATGGTTTCCTCAACTGCTCCTGCTCTGTAAGCAATTACAGGAATTCTGAGATAATAGGATTCTATAATCGGGACACAGAAACCCTCATGCTCGCTCAGACAAAGAAATATATCAGCGATTTTGTAAAGAGCGACAAGTTCTTCAAAATCAATATGACCTGTAAAATAAACATTTTTCACCTTAAGTTTATCGATCAATTGATAAAGAGAATATAAATATCGTTCAAACCCATTGTAATCACCAGCCATTATAAGCTGAGAGCGTGGATTATAATATTTCTGATAAAAATAAAAAACCTTAATTAAATCCTCGTATTTTTTATTTGGAATAAGCCTTCCAACAAATAATATTGTGATTTTTCCATTCCCAAAAATTTTCTTATAAATTGTGCTTCCTGGAATATCAAATTTCGGGAAATTCATTACTATTGGAAGAACTCCTGTTCTTCTATAGCCAACTTCTTCAAGTTCCTTTCTGTTGAACTCTGAATCTCCAAGTGCAAGGTCAACCTTATCAATAAATCTCTTCAATTCAAGTCTTCCCTTATAGCATTCCTTTGCTAAAATCCTGTGTGTATCGAGAAAATACTCGAAAGGGGTTATATTATGATAAATCATTATTTTCTTTTCAGGTATTCTGAAAAATAGCTTTGAAATCGGTGAACCAATTGAGAAATGAAAAATCACAAGATTTTCAGGGGAGCTGTATTTGTAATATTCCCTATGGTGAATAATGTGTTTTGCCATTCGTGGGTGATAGAAATGTGTAAATATTTCTGATTCAAAGCCCTCTTCTCTTAAAATCTTCTGTATTTCAAGGGCTTCATCTGATATTGCATCACCGTAAGAGAGGGATGTAACAAACTGATGTATCTTCATTTCCGAGTCTCTAATTTTTCAATTATTGAAAGATATTTATTTTCTATAACATCCCAGGAGTAATTATTTTTCCAGTATTTATAACCATTTTCACCAAGTATTTTTCTAAGCTCAGAAGAAGATAGAAGAAGAGACAGAGCTTCTCTAAATTCTTCATAATTCTCATAATACAGTCCTCCATTGCTTCTCTCGCACTGTCCTTTTAAAACCTCACAATTTGCATTGGCTAAAACGGGTTTTTTCAAAACCCATGCCTCAAGGGTAACCATTGAAAGGCTTTCGTAGAAAGAAGGCATAATCAAAACCTGACATGCCTCAAGAGCTCCAAACTTGTCTTTATCTTTTAGAAAACCAAGATGGATTATATTAGGATGGTCGGGTATTTTAAGCACAGGACTTCCAACAAGAACGAGTTTAATAGGAGAAGATGTGTCTTTGATAAATTTTATAAAATAATCGAATAACTCCACACACCCTTTGTTCTCATCTATTCTTCCAAGATAGAGTATAAAATCATCCTTTATTCCGTATTTTTCCCTGAATTCCCTTTCAGAATAATCAGAGGAAATCCTCACTCCAACACCCACTATATCATTCAGGACATGATGATTTCTTGAAACCTGATTTATTAATTTTTTCTCCTCAACTGAATTATAGATAAAGGCTTGCGGAAGATGGAAAAAATTTCTGAATAATTTGAGATGAATAACAGCGTCATGCTCAGCAGTTGGGACGAGTATGCTTTTTTCAGGGATAGAATTTATTCCCCAGAAAGAATGATAGTATCTATAACTAAAAAAAATGAAATAATTATATTTTGTTTTGTTCTTTTTAATATATTTTATTAAATCAGGACAATAGGGTCCTTCCTCTTCGAGCCATTTATATTCATCCTCTTCCTTATGCTCGAAATTTAACACATAATCTTGCAGTTTCCCAAAAACTTGAGGGTCTCTTTCTTTTTTAGCCTTAAATCTTAAAACAGGAATTCCATTGATTATTTCTTGCTTATCAGGATAATAATCTTTCCATGTGATATAATCAAGAGCAGTTGTTGTTAAAACTTCAACATCAAAATGCTTTTTCATATGTTCTGCAATGAGCATACAATGATATTCTGCTCCCCCGCAAATCTCTTCTCCATATCTCTGAACAACAAATGCTATCTTCATTTAAAATTATTTGCCTTCCTTTAAAATTTCTTTTTCAAGTGCTTTCTCTCTTTTCTCTAAAAAATCAATTTTATTTTCAAGATTTCTCATCTTCGTCTTCATTCCTTCCTTTTCAATTTTTAATTTAGTAAGCTCTGCCACCAAATGATGACTTAAATTATGAAGAAGCTTAACATATTCAGTTGTTTTGTTTATAACAGGATAAAGTTTTTCAAGATTTTTATCTGTTCTGTAAAGTTTTTCATTTGTTTCCATAATTTGTTGATGAACAGGTAAAACTAAGAACTTGATAAGAGGAGCTACAGGTTTCATTATTTTTAAAAGAAGATTTTTGATTCTTGTCTTAAATCCTGGAGGTGGAGGAGGTGGTTCCACCGTTGGTTCTACTCCTCCTTTTCCCTGATACAAATGCTGTGTATAAAAATGATGTATATCTTGAATATCAGGCAAGGGATATGGCACCATTTCTTCAATTTCCTTAATTTCCTTTTCTGTATAAATTCCTTCTTTCTTCTTTTTCTCAATATCTTCCTTTATTTTTTCCATTATTTCCTTAACATCTATTTTTTCATTCTTTATTTCAATAAAATCACTCATTTAATGCCTCCTATGAGTTTGGATTATTTTATTAAATAAGGTTTCTTTTTGTCAATTAATATAGCCAAGAGCTTTTAATTGCTTTTTCAAATCCTCTCCTATTTTTATCTTTTCAACATCTCCAGGCGCCTTAAGCAGATAAACAGACCTCAGTTCTTTAAGTAATTCGTCCAGCAATCTTGCATTCTTTTTAGCAAGATTATTTTTTTCCATTACATCAGTTTCAAGATTAAATATTTCGACTCTTTCCATGGTAGGGGGAGGATAAATATAAAAATTTAAATCCTCTGGCTCGTATTCCTCGCTCAGAATAATTTTGTGAATTCCCTTATTTATTGAAATCCTTCTCGGATTCCTGAGTTCAAGTATGTTTTTTCCAACTTCGCATACAAATTGTCTTTCTTCTTTCTCTTTGCCCTGAATTAAAGAAATTAAACTTTTCCCATCTATTTTCTTTTCCGGACATTCCAATCCAAGTTCATCAAGAATGGTTGGCATTATATCTATTAAACGGGCAATCTTTTTGATTCTTTTTCCCCTGAACTTTGAAAATGGAAATTTAATTATAAGGGGAACCTTTATGGATTCATTATAAAGAGCATGTCCATGTTCCCATCCTCCATGGTCGAAGAACTCCTCTCCATGGTCACTCGTAAAAACAATCATTGTCCTATCATATAAATTCAATTTTTTCAAATATTCAATCAATGGTTTTATAAGAGCTTCATCGACATATTTTATCTCACCGTCATATAAATCTATTATATTTTGTTCTTCCTCAGGAGAAAGGGGTTTATAAATTCCTCTGCTTCCCCCAAGATGACCCTTTAAATTTATATATCTCCATTTAGCATTTTTTGAGAGATAAGCCAAATTATAGGGATAAGGAGAGAAATAAGGGTCATGAGGCTGATATGTATGAATAAATAGAAAAAATTTCTTATCCTTATTTGAATCAAGCCAATTTGACACTGCTTTATAAACCCTTTCTGCTGAATCCCTGTGAAACACCGCACCAACATCTTCCCTGTAAGAGTCAAAACCCCGATAAAAACCATAAATACCGCTTACGAGTCCGCCTCCTGTAAAAGCAGAGCAGAAATATTTATTTTCCCTTAAAATCTGGGCAATTGTTTTAATAGAGGATTTTAGCTTTTGATTTTTATAATAAACACCATGGTTGTAGTTATTTAGAGATGTCATTAATGACATATGAGATGGAAGAGTCCATGGAGAGGGAGCAAAGGTATTGAGAAAAAGCACGCCCTCCTCTGCCAGTTTATCAATATTAGGGCTCGTATTTCTCTTGTATCCATAACATCCAAGATGGTCTGCTCTTAAAGTATCAATTGAAATTAAAATAACATTTTTGTATTCATTAGAAATTCTATAAATTACTGGGTTAAACCAAAATGAAAAGATTTTTTTTCTACTATTTGTTAAAAAATAAAATTTTAAATTTTTCCCTGAAAATTGAGACAAATCTATTCTTTTAAAAAAGAGTTTATCGCTTGCTTCATTTGTAAGGAAATCCCTGAATAAACTTAATTTTTTTTCATTCTCTTCAATTAAAATTTCAAATTTCACAGGAGATGAAATATCTGAATTTAATATCCCATAGCCAAATTCCAATAATGCTTTTTCTGGAATTTTCACTTTAAATTTAAATAAGCTTTTAGGAGGAGAATAAATAATATTTAACCACCTTCCTCCGAGCTTTAATTTTCTTTTTATTGAATTAATATTATTTCTAAATTCATCAACCATTTTATATTTTTCCGGAATAAATCTTTGGCTTGGTGATTTTAATGGACTTATTATAATGTTATCTTTATTAAGATTATCAAAAAACCTGTATAAAAAGTAATTCGATTTTTTGTCCTTTTTACAATTCAAAGAAAGCAAAATAATTGAAGATAATAAAATTAAAAAAATGATTCTTTTCCTCATTTTTTTGAAATAAACTTATTGTCTTTAATATAGACTCTCCAGAGTCTATCAAGCCCTTCCCTTATCCCTATTCTTGGTCTCCATACCAGTTCAAAAGATTTAATTTTTTTCACATTTAATATATAAAGGGGAGATGAAGGAAAAGTTACATCAATCCCATTTAAAGATAGGTCAATACCAAATGCACGGGTCAATTTCCCTGGACCAGAAGCTAAATTATATATATTATTCGTTTTCCTCCTCTTCTTCATTAAATCAATTCCCTCCGATGGCTCTACTGCCCTTATCAAAATTGCTGCTGGAAAATTTTCCCTTTCAGTTATTATATTCAATAAATGATACATCCCATATGTTAAATAAACAAATGCAGTCCCGGGACTTCCGTAAAGAGGTTCACTCCTCTTGGTTTTTCCTCTAAAGGCAAAGCTTGCAGGGTCATCCTCCCCTCTGTAAACTTCAACCTCAACTATAATTCCGCTTGTTTTCCCTTCGGGTGATTCTCTAACAAGAACATGTCCTAAAATATCTCGAGCAACCTCTAAGCTATTACGAGCAAAAAAAGAACGTCCAATCACTACCTTTTCTTTTTTAATTTCCATTTTTCAATTACCCATCCGTTTTTCTGGATTGGATTTCCAACCATCTCTGCTTTGAGTCCAAATAATTTATCAAGTGCAGCCATTAAGAGAGCTGTTGATATATGGGGAGGAGCAAAACCTTCATTAATTAATCTAAAAGCTGCCCGTTCAATTGATGGATTTTTCATTTTATATTCAACTTCATCCTCCTTGATAAAAGAAACCTCAATTCCTTCAACATAACCAACATCTTGTAAATAATTGGCTAAACTTTTTAACACTTCTTCTAACGATTTTCCTTTTAGCGCCAATTTATTCACCAACTCTGAGAAAAGAATTTCGCCAGCTCTCCATACAACTTTCCATGCTTCATCAGCCCAGAACTCTCCTATTGCCCTGTATACAGAATACATTTCAAGGTCAAAAAATTCCTTTTTAATATCTTTCATAACGAATAAATTATATTAAAAAAGGAAGGTATTTCAAATAAATTTTCAAATTTTTAGTTAATTGATATTATCCATAAGCTTTTAATGATAAAAGACCAAACATTATATTAAATAAGCCTTTTATCACCCAGAAACCATAAGAAATAAAAAGCGATTTTCTTAGAGAAATTTTAAATATATTGGAAATTCCTAAAGCGAGTATTCCAAACATCCATATTTGGAAAAAATCAAACTGAGAGAGTATAACATATGAAGGAGTTGTTACTTCTAATTTTGGGAAGAAAATTGGTAAACCAGTGCTAACCTGAAGAAATGATTTTTTAGAAAAAATAAGAATATACCTAACTATATTCCCAAAAATTTTATCAATAAAACTTGCATGTAAAAAAGCGGATAACAAATTTTTAAATTTCCCATAAGAGGAGAAAATTCGCGACAGTCCAAATAAAATCCCGCTCGAAAGGAAAATCGAAATAAGTGCAAAAATAGGTGGAAAAACAAATATATTAAAAATTTTTCTTGAAGTGGAAGGATTTTCTATTCCTTTAATCATTTCATTAAATCTCTCTTCTCCAAGTCTTTCTTTAAGTTTGATATTTCCTCTCATAAGCTCTGCAGTATCTTTTGCCCTGTAAGGAGAGGTTAAATAAGTAATTATAACAGTAAAAATTAATATAACAATCAAAGCATCAACCCACACAGGTCTTTCGGATAAATTTTTGAAAGTTTCCTTTGAATTAAAGAAAACTCCAAAAAATCTCTGTAAAAAATTCATCTTTACCTCCAATTATAAATTGGAAGACTTTCGTCTTTCATCCTTTTCAATAATTCCATCTCTAAGATAAATTACTCTCTCTGCATAAGATGCAACTTCATTATCATGGGTCACAATAATAATAGTATTACCTTGAGAATGTATTTTTTTAAATAAATTTAAAATCTCCATTCCTGTTCGAGAATCCAGATTTCCTGTTGGCTCATCCGCAAGTAATAATGAAGGATTATTAACAAGAGCTCTTGCAATTGCAACCCTTTGTCTTTCACCTCCTGAAAGCTCAGTTGGTTTATGATGCATTCTATCAACAAGCTCCACCAATTCCAAAGCTTTTTTGGTTCTCTTAATCCTTTCTGCCTTTGGAGTTCCATTATAAATTAAAGGTAATTCAACATTTCTGAATGCAGAGGCTCTTGGGAGAAGATTGAAGACCTGAAAAACAAAGCCTATCTCCTTATTTCTTATATATGCGAGCTCATTTTCATTTAAAGTGCTTACAAGCTTACCATTCAAATAATATTCTCCCTTTGAAGGAGTATCGAGACAGCCGAGTAAATTCATTAAGGTTGATTTTCCCGAACCAGATGGACCCATAATTGCAACAAATTCATTCCTCTCTATTTCAAAAGAAACGCCTCTTAAGGCTTCAACCTGAGTTTTCCCAAGTTGATATATTTTCCATAAATTAATCGTTTTAATTAAAGGTCCGGTCATTTTTCTTCGCTCTTCCTTTCAATTTTAAGTAAAATCCCGTCCTTCAGCTGTCTTAAAGCGCTGTAGGGACCGACAACGACCTCTTGACCTTCTTTTAATCCTGATTTTATTTCAATCATCATTTCTCCCATAATCCCTTTTTCCACTGGTTGAAAATAGGCTCTTCCTTCTTTAACAATATATACACCTTCTATCTCCTTCTTTTTCTCTTTATTTTCCTTGAGAACGAGTGCAGAAATGGGCACAGCCAGAACATTCTCTTTCCGCGCAACAATAATATCAGCTGATGCTGAAAGACCAGGTTTCAAATTCTTTGGAGGGTCAATCAAAGTTATAACAACTTTAAAATCCTTGGCCTCTTCAGCACTTGCAGTTCCAAGTTTAACCAGCGCGGAGCTACCAACTTCTGTTACTTTTCCTTTAATAATTAAATCCGGAAAAGCATCCACTTTCACCTCAGCTTCCTGCCCAAGCTCTACATTTACAACATCTGTTTCATCCACCTCAACTTCAACTTCCATTACTGAAAGATCTGCTATTGTCATTAAAATAGTCCCTGGATTATTCATTGTTCCTGTAATTACAACTTCTCCCTCCTCAATCCTCAGGCTTGTAATTACACCATCAATTGGAGAGTAATAAATCGTCTTTTTTAAGTTATCAAGGGAACTCTGAAGAGAAGCTTTTGCCTGCTCAATTCTGTGTTTTATTGCTTGAACATTTGCAAGTGAAATTTCATATTGGGCTTTTACATTTTCAAGCTCTTCCTCTGAAATAAGCTGTTCTTTATAAAGAGATTTTGCTCTTTCATAAGACTGTTCATCCCTTTTTAACCTTGCTTCAGCTTGAATAAGGTCAGCTTCCAGAGAAGCAATTGTTGCCTTTTCTCTTTCCACATTTGCTTCGTATTGGGCAGAATCAAGTTTTAGTAAAAAATCACCATTTTTAACATATTGTCCTTCTTCCACTCCAATTTTAACCACTCTCCCAGGAATAAGAGCGCTAATATTTACATTTTTTCTCGGTTTGACCTCGCCCGATGCTGAAATGATTGATGTGATATTCTGTCTTTTAACTTTCTCCACTTTAACTTTTATACTTTTTTCCCTATTAGCACGAAGATTAAAAAAGATTATTAAAGCAATTACTATAACAACTATTAACCCTATTATTATCTTTTTCTTCATTCTGGTTCTCCTTGTAATTCATCTTTATATTATAATAATACGAAGAAATTATCAAAAAGTTTACTCGAAAACTACACTTGGTAAAGACATGCT
>CAZWBN010000037.1:0-11392 GCA_964632095.1 uncultured Clostridia bacterium
CTGATTATTCAGGAGGAACTTATAAGTCAAGGGATAAAATGAGACCAGCGGTAATAAAAACATATGATATGAAATATAACTGGATAGTCTGGAACTTTTCCCTTTACACTGACGCCTACTTAGGAAAAGATAGCGACAATGACTGGCGTGACAGCGTATCTGATAAACCTGTAGTGGATGGGCATTGTTATACGGGATGGACATATGATTATTACTATTTAGTCCATAACAGAAAGGGATTAGACAATCACAATCTTTTAGTTAAAGTTTTTGTTAATTTTGATGTTTGGGGAGTAACAAATGCTTTCTATTACGGAGGGGACCATTCGCTTAATTTTTATGACGGTGATGGAGTAACAACCACATATATTGCCGGTGCTATTGATGTTGTTGCTCATGAATACAGTCATGGAGTAACAGATTTTACATCGAATTTAATTTATTGGGATGAATCAGGTGCTTTAAATGAAGCTTTTTCTGACATTATGGGAACATGCGTTGAATTTTACTTTCAGCCCGAAGGAAATGGATTTTTAAAAGCTGATTGGCTATGTGGAGAAGATGTTTATAAATTCTATGGAAGCAATAAAGCTTTCAGAAGAATGGATAAACCTTATTTATTAAGTTATTTTGGGGGTCCTTATCCTGACCATTACTCCCTAAAATATAACGGTCCTTCAGATAATAGGGGAGTACATATTAATTCTTGTATTGTCAATCACTGGTTCTATCTATTGGCACATGGAGGGACAAATAGAATATCGGGAATAAATGTAAGTGGAATTGGTTTATCAAAAGCTGAAAAAATTGCCTATAGAGCATGGGTTTATTATCTCTTCCCATCCGCTGATTTCCATGATGCAAGAATAGCTACTATTCAGGCTGCAAGAGATTTATATGGTGCTGGAAGCACTGAGAAAAGTAGAGTAACGAGAGCCTGGAATGCTGTTGGAGTTTTTTAACAAGGAAAGGGGGTAAAAATGAATTATAAAAAATTTGGGCTTTTATTGATTCTCTTTTTTGTAATTTTTTCATTTAATTTACAATCGGAGGAATTAAAAGTTAAGGTAATTGTAGATAAAGCGAATATCAGATTAAAACCAGATTTAAGCAGTCCAATAATTGGGAAGGCTGAATTAAATCAGATTCTTGAAGTTCTTGGGGAAGAAAATACAAATACTGGAAAATGGTTTATGATAAGGTTTAAATCAAAAGAGGGATACTTGATTTATGGCTATATACATAATAGTGTTGTTGAAGTCATAAAACCAAAAGCTTCTGAACCACCTGCTAAACCAAAACCCACACCTCCACCCACAGCTCCACCCACACCTCCATCGCCTCCTAAACCACCTGTTCCACCAACTCCTCCTAAGCCAAAAGCGCCTTCGTTTAAAAGATTTTTTATAAGGGCTGATATTGGTTATGGCTCTAAAAAATACTCATACGAAAACAACTGGAATTTTGAGGAATATTATGAAACTGGAGATGTTAGCGAAAGTTATGACATTGACTCTTCAGGAATATTGTTCGAAGGTGGAATTGGGTTTTACTTTATAAGAAATCTCGGACTTGAAATTTCCTTTAATCCAGCTTCTGGGAAAACAAAAGGTTCATTTTCAGTAAATTTTCCTCATCCGTTTTATTTCAATGCGCACAGAGAAAAGAGCTGGGAAGCAGACGATTTAAAATACTCAGCGCAGGAGATAAATTTAAATTTAATTTTTAATTTTCAGCCTCAGAGGAATTTAAATTTTTATGTTTCATTTGGCGGAACCTATTTTCTAAATGTGACTATTGAAAATTTAAAGCAAATAAGTTGGAGTGAGATTGGATATCCGTACACTGATGTCAATCTTAGCCCAGAATATGCAGAATATTCTAATAGTGCATTTGGCTTTAATGGAGGAGCAGGCATTGACTTTTTCTTCATGGAAAACATGGGATTAAATTTAAATTTTAGGTATTCAACTGGTTCTGTTAAAATCGATGTTGAGGGAGCTGAAATAGAAGTAAAAACAGGTGGTATAAGAGCTTCTGGAGGAATAAAATTGGTTTTTTAGGATTTAGGCAAATTTTTACTAAAATCGAATAAAGTTTCCAGAATTTCCTGATGACTTAAAACTGTCCCATCCTTGGGTGAGTCTATAATTCTAAAATTAAAAAAGGGACAGTTTCCATCATACCATTTATTACTTAAGGTTTTTCCAAGTTTTTCTCTTTTCTCTTTTTCTCTTTCATTTAATAATTCCCCCAATCCCTTGAGATAAATTCCGCTTTCAGGGTCAACTCCGAGAATATACCTTTTATTCCAGAAATTAGTTAAGAGAAACGAAAAGCCTTTTTTAAATACAGTGTTTCTAAAATCTCTTTTTGCCCATTCTTTTAAAAGAAAGCTCCTCGGATTTCTAACTATTAATCCATCCACTTTTTTAGCACCTTGTCCATTTATGAGAGGCAATGTAATTATTATTTTCTGATTGGATTTAAGGTCTGCAAGATAATTAAAATAATCGTCCCTGACCTTCATCATTGCCTTTTCATAACGGTCTATTCCGGAAAAAAGAGCTGGATTTTCTATTATTTCATATCCTTCCCTTGCTTTTTGATACAAGTAATTCATAAATTTAATCCCCTCTTTAACTCTTTCGATATTAACCGCTTCTTCCCCCTGTGATTTATATTTTGCTGTTATATCATTGAAAAGGGAACGGAGTATAGAGTATGGAGTATGGCTTAATTCGACATTTTTGGGGATTAAAGCTGAATCAGCCATTTTAGCATATTGAGCAATTTTTCTCATAGAGGAATCAATTTCCCTGTATTCAATTAGTTTAAGAACAAGAAAAATTGAAGCTATGGCGTCAAAATCTGGAAGGCGATGGGTTATTATTTTCAGAGATTTATTCTCTTCCTTAAAAAATTCCTCTCCTAAATGGTCAAGAACAAGGTTTGGATATTTTACAATTAAAGAGGCTGTGCATTCGGGTTCAGCATCAGAGTGATGATGGTCAATAATACCTGGAACAGTTTTTACTCCAACATCTAATACCAATACATCCTTCTGGGGTTCAAATTCTCTCCCATATTCAACAAATTCAAAAGTTGTGTTCATCTTTTGGTATATTATAATACCTTTCCTGTCTAAAAAAAATCAATTTTATATTTTAAATTAAAGAATTTTTCGTCTTGCTCAAGATTTTTTTTTATGTTAAATATTCTATTAATGTTCAGAAGGAATGTTTTTAATTTTATAATTGTTGTTTTCTCTTTGTTCTTCATAATTTATAATGCAAAAGGGTCTTCAGAAAACCAATCTCCTATTCCAAAAATTTTAGCTCAAAAATGGGAACAACAGGGGGATATATTATATTTTTCAGGAAATGTTGAGCTCCATTATGAAGATATTATCATCTATGCCGATTACATTGAATATAATAAAAAAACTCAGGAAATAATTGCTAATGGAAATGTTTCTATCCACATGCCAAATCAAGTGATAAGTGGTAAGGAAGTTATTTTTAACCTAAAAACTCGACAGGGTGAAATTTTGGATGCATATGGAATGATTCAACCTACTACTTTTTATGAGGCAAAGAAATTATCAAAAATAGACGAAGATTTATACCAGTTTAATAGAGCTACCTTAACTACCTGTGTTCAACCAGTTCCCCGATGGAAATTTACATGCTCTCAAGGGAAATTAAAAAAAGATGAATATTTAGAATTAAATAATTCTGTTTTATGGATTAAAAAAATTCCAATTTTTTATTTACCTTATTTAAAATATCCTCTAAAAAAGCGCTCTACAGGTTTCCTTGCCCCTGAACTCGGTTATTCAGCTTATAAAGGCTATATTATCAGTGAAGCATTTTATTGGGCAATAAAAAGGAATTTAGATGCCACTTTTAATTTCAACTATTTTAGCGAACAGGGGATTGGAAACGGACTTGAATTTAGATATATTTTCCCTAACAATACAAGAGGAAATCTGAATTTTTATTATTTCAAATATCTTTATAAGCCAGAATATAATTATGACTACATTATTCGTTTTAAACATAATCAAACTTTATTTTATGATTTCAAATTAGTTGCTAATATTGACCATCAGAGTTCCCTTTATTTTTTAAAAGAATTCGATAATAACTTTAACCGAGCAACAATAAGTTCTTATATCTCTCAGGCATATCTCTACAAAAATTGGACAAATTTGAATTTTTATTTAAGAGCAGATAGATATGTCACTTATTTTTCTCGTATAGATAGATCTTTGGTTATCTACCATTTCCCCCAGTTAAATATCAATCTTCTAAGGAGTAAAATAATTGAACCTTTTTATTTTTCTTTTTCTACTTCGTTTGATAAGATTTACCGAGGTTACGGTCAAACAAGTTATGGAATTGATAGATTCCGTTTTGATCCATCTTTATCAATACCCTTCTCAAAAATTCCATGGCTATCTCTTAATACTATTTTTTCTCTCCGCCAAATTTATTATCTCAATTATAGAAGAAAAACAGATTCCGAAATCTTTAAGCTTTCAGATGAACCAATTTCTAAAAGATATTATGTAATTCGAATTGATCTCTTAGGACCAACATTTTATAGAATTTATTACGGCCCGGAAAACACTTCTTTTGAAAAATTTAAACATATAATTGAACCACAAATTTCTTATCAATATAGTGCTAAATATGAATCTTCTAAACGCTGGATGCTTTTTGATTATTATGATTATCCCTCTTACCATCAATTAAAATATTCATTAACTAATAGACTATTAATTAAAAAAGGTGAAACTCCTTTTGAAATTTTGACATGGACAATAGCGCAGACTTACTATTTCAACCCAAAAGAAGTTCTTCATATGAGGTATTTCAAAATAAATGGTAAAACTCCTCATTTCTCAGATATTTATTCTTCATTGAGAGTTAGAGCCACTGAAAAATATAGTTTGGATTTCAATATAAGGTATAATCATTATTATCGAAAAATCTCAGGATTAACTTTGATTGCCAATTTAGGTTCTCCTGCAGATAATTTATTCCTAAGATTAAGCTGGCTACATAGAAAAGTTCTTTATCTGAGTGAATATTTTTATGGAAATTACAATCAAATCCGTGCTTACACGGGTTTCAAAATTCCAAGAATTGGCTTAGAAGCAAATTTTGAAATTGACCACGATTTTCTTTTAAAGAAAACTCTATATACTGCTTTTTCAGCTGTTTATCATTATCAGTGTATTGATTTTAAAGGCGAAATTAAAATGTTCAATTTCAGAGAAAAACCCGATATTCAATTTAGATTTTCAATTGGGCTTGGAAACATTAGCAAAGTAACAGATTTTCTGGGAGGAATCGGATTTTAGAACAGAAAAAAAATTAAATAAAATGGAGGAAAAATGAGAGTTTTAATTACTGGTATAACTGGTTTTGCCGGGAGTCATTTAGCCGAATATATTTTAAATAATAAACCAGAAGTAGAAGTATATGGTTTAGTAAGGTGGCGAAGTAGATTGGAAAATATTCAACATATAATTAACAAAATTCATTTAATTGAAGCTGATTTAAAAGATGCATATTCACTAAAGAAAGCTCTCGCAAAAATAAAGCCCGATTGGATTTTTCATTTAGCTGCTCAAAGTTTTGTTCCTTCCTCTTGGCGTCTTCCAGCAGAGACTATGTCAATAAATGTAATAGGACAAATTAATCTTTTTGAAGCAATTTTAGAGTTAAAAATTTCTCCCCGCATTCATGTTGCTGGTTCAAGCGAAGAATATGGATTGGTTTATTCAAATGAGATTCCAATAAAAGAGAGCAACCCTTTAAGACCTCTTAGCCCGTATGCGGTAAGCAAGGTGGCTCAGGATTTATTAGCTTATCAGTATTTTAAGAGTTACGGGCTTGATACAGTTAGAACAAGAGGATTTAATCACACGGGACCAAGAAGAGGAGAAGTTTTTGTCACCTCAAATTTTGCAAAGCAAATTGCAGAAATTGAAAAGGGATTAAAGGAGCCGGTAATTATGGTAGGAAATTTAGAAGCAAAAAGGGATTTTACTGATGTAAGAGATATGGTAAAGGCATACTGGCTTTGTCTTGAAAAGGGTGAAAGCGGAGAAGTTTATAATATAGGCTCTGGAAAAACCTATCAAATAAGTCAGATACTTGATATTTTATTAAGTTATAGCAAACTAAATGTAAAAATAAAAAAAGACCCTGAGCGAATGCGACCCTCTGATGTTCCTATATTGATAGCTGACAACACAAAATTTACTCAACTTACCGACTGGAAACCTGAAATACCTATAAAACAGACTCTTTTAGACCTTTTAAATTTCTGGAGAGAAAGGGTTTGAAGGCTTTTATAAGTGGATTAACGGGTTTCGTTGGAAAATATCTATATGATTTTTTAAGAGAAAATAATATTGAAGTTTATGGAACAAGTTATCCTGAAAAACCTTCACTGCATGAAAAAAATATCTTTCATATTGATATTCGGAAAAGTAGAAGTCTATCTCAATTAATAGAAAGAATAAAACCCGAGCTAATTTTTCACCTGGCTGCAATATCAAATGTCCATATTTCATGGAAAAGAAGAAAACTTACCATGGAAACAAATATAATGGGGACTCTCAATCTTCTGGAAGCGGTAAGAAAATTTTCTCCTCAATCAAAAGTTCTTCTTGTTGGCTCTTCGGATATTTATGGATATTCAGCTAAAGAAAGAAAATTATTAAAAGAAGAAGATAATTCAATTCCAATAAATCCTTATGGAGTTTCAAAAAGTTGTCAGGAAATACTTGGAAAATTTTACTCCTCTGTGGAAGAAATATGGATAATAATGACGAGGTCATTTAATCATACAGGACCAGGGCAGAGTCCACTTTTTGTATGCTCGGACTGGGCAAAACAAATTGCAGAAATTGAAAAGGGTTTGAGAAAGCCTGTTTTAAAAGTGGGTAATCTTGAGAGCATAAGAGATTTCTCTGATGTAAGGGATGTTGTGCGAGCATATTTTCTGTTAATCCAGAAAGGAAAAAAGGGAGAAATATATAATATCTGTTCAGGAAAAGCTTATTCACTTCATAAAATATTAAATATATTGATTTCCTATTCTAAAGTTCCAATAAATGTGGAGATTGACAGAAAAAAATTGAGGAAAACTGATTTTCCATTTTTAGCAGGTGATAACACCAAATTGATTTCTCATACAGGATGGAAGCCATTAATCAAAATAGAAAAGACCCTTCTTGACCTATTGAATTACTGGCGGAAAAAAACATAAATCAATTTAAGAAACCGGCAAACCCACCTTTTCGCGTATCTCCCTGTTTATCCTGTCAAAAAGGCCTCGGTCCTCCTTCAATAATCTCTTCACAGTTTCCCTGCCCTGTCCTAATCTCTGCTCTTTATATGAATACCAGGTTCCACTTTTCTCAATAATGCCAAATTGAACCCCACAATCAATTAAATCTCCTTCTTTTGATATTCCTTCACCAAAAATAATATCAAATTGAGCTTCTTTGAAGGGAGGAGCAAGTTTATTCTTAACAATCTTTACTTTTACTCGATTTCCAATTGTCTGGTCACCCTCTTTAATATTTGTTATCCTTCTAATATCAATTCTTAGCGAAGCATAAAATTTTAAAGCTCTTCCACCTGTAGTGGTTTCTGGGCTTCCAAGGAAAAATCCTATTTTTTCTCTAATCTGGTTTATAAAAATAAAACATGTCTTTGAACGGCTGACAATTCCTGTTAATTTTCTCAATGCTTGGGACATCAATCTTGCCTGTAATCCAATATGAGCATCTCCCATTTCGCCCTCAAGTTCTGCTTTTGGTACTAAAGCAGCTACTGAATCAACCACAACAACATCCACCCCTCCGCTTCGTACTAATATTTCCGCAATCTCAAGGGCTTGTTCCCCATAATCAGGCTGAGAAATGAGTAAATTGTCAATATCCACCCCAACTTTGGAAGCATATTCAGGGTCAAGAGCATGTTCAGCATCGATGAAAGCACCATATCCTCCTTGTTTTTGAGCTTCTGCCAGAACATGAAGTGCTAAAGTTGTTTTACCAGTAGCTTCAGGACCAAATATTTCTACTACTCTTCCTCTTGGAAAACCTCCTATTCCAAGGCTAAGGTCAAAAGCTATTGAACCCGTTGAAATCACTGGAACCGAAACAGCAGCCTCCTTCTGTCCGAGTTTCATAATCGAGCCCTTTCCAAATTGTTTTTCAATTTGAGAGACAGCAGCTTCAATTGCTTTTGAACGGCTATCTGGCTTTCTCTCTTCTTCTTTATTCATTTTTACCTCTCATAAATTTATTTATTGTAATCGTAAAAACCTTTTCCTGTTTTTCTCCCTAAATATCCCGCATCCACCATCTTTCTTAAAAGTGGACAGGGTCTATATTTAGGGTCTTTAAATCCTTCATAAAGAACTTCCATTATATGAAGACAAACATCGAGACCAATCAGATCAGCTAAGGCTAAGGGACCCATAGGATGGTTCATTCCTAATTTCATAACAGTATCAATTGCTTCAACACTCCCCACACCCTCCATTAATGCATAAATCGCTTCATTAATCATTGGCATTAATATTCTATTGGATATAAAGCCAGGAAAATCATTTGCTTCAACTGGAGTTTTCCCCATTTTCTCGGCTAAGGATTTTACTGTCTGAAAAGTCTCATCAGAAGTTGCCATTCCTTTTATCAGTTCCACCAATTGCATAAGAGGCACTGGATTCATAAAATGCATACCCATGAATTTGTCGGGTCTTTTTGTCTGAGCTGCGAGTTTTGTTATTGAAATAGAAGAGGTATTACTTGTAATAATTACATTTTCGGGAACTATATCATCAATCTCTTTAAAAACAGCTTTCTTAACTTCAAAATCTTCAAATACAGCTTCAATTATGAAATCAGCTTCTTTCATTGAATTTAAATCAGTAGTTGTAGTAATTCTACTCATTATTTTCTCTTTATCTCCTTCAATTCTTCCTTTTTCAATGAGTTTAGTTAAACTCTTATCTATTATTTTTAAAGCTCGGTCAATAATATCCTGAGAAATATCATGAAGAATAACTTCATAATTAAAGGTTGCAGCAACCTGGGCTATGCCCGAGCCCATGGTACCTGCTCCTATTACTCCTATTTTTTTTATCTCCATTTTTTCCTCCTTTATTTTAGTGAATTATAAAAGGTGGAATGTAAATATCTTGTTTTAAAAGCAATTTGTTTTTCATTTCCCATTCACATTTCACCGTTCACAATTTACATTTCACATTCTATAGTATCATACCATTTCAATTGCCATTGCTACAGCATCTCCACTGCCTAAGCAAAGAGCTGCAATTCCTCTTTTGCCTCCCTTTCTTTTTAAAGCATATAGAAGTGTTGTTAAAATACGAGCACCTGTAGCACCAATTGGATGACCCAGGGCTACAGCTCCTCCATGGATATTCAACTTATCC
Organism: uncultured Clostridia bacterium; assembly: GCA_964632095.1. Lineage (GTDB taxonomy): Bacteria > Acidobacteriota > Aminicenantia > JdFR-78 > JdFR-78 > JdFR-78. The sequence continues at coordinate 9,490 of CAZWBN010000037.1, forward strand.
GGATTCAATCCCATTTCCTTAATCAATACAACCATTTGAGCTGAAAATGCCTCGTTAATTTCAAACAGGTCAACATCCTCAAGTTTCCATCCTAAATTATTAAGGAGTTTCTCAATTGCACCCTTTGGAGCATACATAACCATTGATGGCTCAACTCCGTTTGTAGCATATCCTAAAATTTGAGCCATGGGCTTTAAATTCTTCTCTTTAACAGCATCTTCAGATGCAACCACTACAGCCGCTGCACCATCATTGAGAGTGGATGCATTCCCTGCTGTTACAGTTCCATCCTTTTTGAAAACGGGTCTTAATTTCGCAAGCTTTTCCAGTGAGGTATCCCTTCTCGGCTGTTCATCCACAGAGAAAATTACAGGTTCTCCCTTTTTCTGAGGAATTTCAATTGGGACAATCTCGTCCTTAAAATAACCCTTATCTATAGCCTCAATTGCCCTCATCTGACTCTGATAGGCATATTTATCCTGTTCTTCTCTTGTAGCACCAAATTTCTCAGCAATGACCTCACCTGTCATACCCATATGCATGTCGTGAAAGGCACACCACAATCCATCCTTAATCATTGAATCCACCAATTTGGTATCCCCAAATTTTAATCCTTCCCTTAATCCCCAGAGTAGATAAGGCGCCTGACTCATGCTTTCCATTCCTCCTGCAACCACTATATTTTTGTCACCTACTTGAATAGCCTGTGCAGCAAGAGCTACAGCTTTTAAAGCTGAACCACAGACTTTATTTACGAGAAAACAGCTTACAGTATATGGTATGCCTCCCTTTACTGCTGCCTGTTTCGCAGGTGCCTGCCCGATTCCAGCTGATACCACATTTCCCATGATTACTTCATCAACATCCTCCCCTTTTATTCCAGCACGTTTTACTGCTTCTTTAATTACAAATCCCCCTAAGTCCGGGGCTGTGAAATTTTTAAGAGAGCCTAAGAAACTCCCTATAGGGGTTCTAACTGCACTTACAATATAAACTTTTTTAGGTTCGCACATTATTATTTCTCCTTTAAAAAAATAATTTTCCTTAATCTTTTATCATAAATTATAATTTCTGTAAACCTACAATCATGAAGGGAGCCTATCATATTTTCCTTTAAAATCGTAAAGTTGAGTTCTTTAATTTCTGCTCATATGATATATAATAATGAGCATGGAAAAATCAAAAATGGAGGAAAAAATGAACAGAATTAAAAAAATTTCCTTTGTATTTATTTATATTCTTTTATTCCTTAGTTCCTTAGTTATAAGTCAGGAAAAAAGAATTATCTTGCCCGAAGATATTCTTAAGCTTAAAAGAATTTCCGACCCTCAGATTTCACCTGCTGGAGAATGGATAGCGTTTGTAGTCACCCAATTTGAAAATAAAAAAACAAATTCTGAAATATGGTTAATTTCAAATGATGGAGAAATTTTAAAACAAATTACAAAAAATCCTGGTCCTGATTTCGCACCTCGCTGGTCTCCAGATGGGAGATATTTATCCTTCATTTCCTTGAGAAAAAATGAAAAAAATCCTCAAATCTATTTATATTCACTGGGAACAGGGACGATAAAAAAACTAACAAGTGTAAAGGGAAGAATAAGAGAACAGAAATGGTCACCAAATGGAAAAATGATTGCTTTTTTGAAAACAGACTCCCCAACAAAAGAAGAAATTAGAAGGCAAAAAATGGGAGATGATGCTTTTGTGGTCGACGAAAATTACAAGCATACACGTTTATGGATTCTTAATGTTAAAACAGGAAAAATTCGTCTAATTACTCGTCAAGATATGACTATATGGCATATTAACTGGGCTTCAGATAGCCAAAAAATTGTTGTACTCACTTCTCCTATTCCAACTGCAGAAGGAAATGAATACCAAAGTCACTTAAGCGTAATTG
>CAZWBN010000037.1:11492-12710 GCA_964632095.1 uncultured Clostridia bacterium
TCTCCTATTCCAACTGCAGAAGGAAATGAATACCAAAGTCACTTAAGCGTAATTGATATTCAAAGTGGAAATGAGATTATTCTTACAAGAAGAACAAATGCTCAAGCATCTCCCTCATTTTCTCCCGATGGAAAATGGATAGTTTATCTGGGGCCTGTAGGCAACTTCAAAGAAAGGGGAATAATAAAAGTGATGCCAGTTGAGGGTGGTAAACCTATTGAATTATTAAAAGATTACAGTGGAAATGTATGGGATGTAAAATGGCATCCAAAAGAAAATATACTTCTTGCAAGTATAGCTAAGGGTCCCTCTCATTACTTTTGTTCTGTAAATCTCCGAGGAGAAATAAAAGTCCTTTTTGAAATGAATTATTCAATCATTCCTTACTGGGGAAATTACTGGTCAATTGATTCTCGTGGAGAGTGGGTGACTTTTCTCAGTGAAAAAATAGATTCTCCACTTGAATTATGGATTTCAAAGACAGATGGTTCAAATAAAAAACAGCTTACAGAATTCAATAGTTATTTAAATAAAGTTAAATTTGGTGAAGTAGAGGTCGTAAAATGGACAAATCCTGAAGATGGAGCAGTGGTGGAGGGGATAGTTATTAAACCAGTAGATTTTAAGCCCGACAAAAAATATCCTCTTATTGTATGGCTTCATGGAGGTCCAGCATACAACTGGGGAATCGGCTTGCATCTTACTAATTGGGCACAACTTTTTGTTTCAAAGGGTTACATGCTCTTTCTCCCAAACTTCAGAGGAAGTTCCGGTTATGGCATGGAATGGATGATGAAGAATGTAAGGGATTGGGGTGAGGGACCGATGAGTGATGTTATGAGCGGGGTTGATTATTTGATATCAAAAGGATGGGTTGATGAGAATAAACTATTTATTGGAGGAGGAAGCTATGGAGGTTATCTCACCTCATGGATTATTACCCACACAAATAGATTCAAAGCAGCTTATGTATCTGCTGGAGTAGTAGATTTGATTACTGAATATGCTCTCACTGACGAGCCATCCTTTTTAATCGGATATTTTAATACTACCCCTTATGAGGACCCAGAAATCTATAGGAAAAATTCACCTCTTACATATGCATCAAATGTAGAAACTCCTGTTTTAATTGTCCATGGGGAAAAAGACTTACGGGTTCCTATTTCACAAGCCTATCAGTTCTATTCTGCTTTAAAACATTATAAAGCTAAAGTGAAA
>CAZWBN010000037.1:12810-14262 GCA_964632095.1 uncultured Clostridia bacterium
ATTTTTGCGCCGATGCCTGTATTAAAAGTTAAAGCAGATACATTTTCATAATAAACATTAATTTTGGTTAGAAGCGGAGTAATATCATAATTCATTTCAGGCCCAGTTCCTTTTTCTATTTTAAAATGCGTTACACCTAACCCCACTGTAATATAAGGAGTGATTCCTCCGGATGAGGGAATATTGATAACCACATTTCCATAATATCTTAAAATATTTCCCCCAGCTCTATTGAGTGTAAAATATTGTGGGTAACCTGAGGTATTTATAAAATCTTCGAGATTATCTGCTATATCTTTTTTGAAATTGGTCTTTGCCATAATATATTCAATACTCGCTTCAATTCCTATGGTCGGAGTAATATTGAATGCAATTCTACCCCCCAATCCCAAATCATTCTGTTGCTGTAAAACAGGATTAATAAAAGCTTCTATTTGATCTACATAAATGGAAGCCGTAGATGCAACATTTGGATCTATAGTTCCAGTATCTGGATAGGATAAATTCAAATTGTATTGCCCAAAGATAGTTAGCTCTACTTGTGAGAAGGCAGGTATTGCCAGTAGAGAAAAGCAAGTAATCATTATTAAAATTTTCTTTTTCATTTGAACCTCCTAATGGTTTTGTTCTATTATATGCTTTTTAAAAATCTAATTCAATAACAATTTAATTTTGGATTTCTTTTTAATCCAATTTAGAATTGTATTGAGAACAATAGGTTCTATTGAATGCCGTTCAAAAAGATATTTAATAGAAGTCATCGAATTAAAACTATCCTCCATTGACTTTACTCTTGTAAAACGATGATCCAAATTAGGAAAAATTTTAACTGTATAATCTGGATGGTCCGATTGCTGAAGAACTTTCTCAAGTAGCTTTGTTTCAGAAGGTGGAACTAACCAATCAGCATCTCCTGCCAATATTAAAATAGGAATTTTAATTTTTGATAAAGTTTTTAACTGGTCATATTCCATTGCCTGTTGGAGCCATATAGGTGGAAGAGGATTTATTCTCATCAATTTTCTTAAATTTTTTGAAAGACCATCGGGTCCAAAATAATCTTCATAATTTTTATATTTATTTTCTCGGATACCTGAGAACCAATCTTCTAATTCCTTAAAATATTTCGTTTTTTCATCTAAGTCCATTCCCCTTGCATTAGCAATAAAGCGGTGCTGTCTTAAAAGATTATCAGGTTCTTTACTTGCAACACACGCAAGAAGTATTAAACCTGCAATTTCTGGATGCCGGGAAGCCACAATAGTTGCCACTTTCCCTCCGTAACTATGACCTATAAGAAAGATTTTTGATGAATCTATTTCCGGGCGAGTTCGAAGGTAAAGATAAGCATTTTCAGCATCTTCAGCAAAATCATAAAGACCTGACTCAGTAAAAATACCTGTGCTTCTTCCAGCTCCTCTCTTATCATAACGAAGCACTGCAAATCCATTT
>CAZWBN010000038.1:0-14101 GCA_964632095.1 uncultured Clostridia bacterium
AAACTTTACTTGCTCATGTTTAGTTGCATTCTTCTAAAATTAAATTATAAAATACACTTCACCATTCTACAACTTTTTATTTTCAAATTTACGAGATGTGATGAGAAAGGCGCTCAGTCAAATTATCGCAGGCACTTTATTTAGCTACTTTAGAATCTTTTCAGTTTTCTCTTGTCTTTTCTCTGTGGTCTTGCCTTATCTACTATAATTCTCCTTCCATCCAGCTCATATCCGTTCAAACCATTTATTGCTTCCTGTGCTGATTCGCTGGTTTTCATCTCAACGAAACCGAATCCTCTTCCTTCAATAATCTTTACTGAACTAACTTCACCAAATTTCTCAAAAATCTCTTTTAATTGACTTTCTCTTGTTCGGTAATTCAAATTACCAACATAAAGCTTGTTTGTCATAATAAAATCCTCCTCATCAAATTATCGAACGCCTTACTCTTCGAATTCTTCGGAGAGCCTGCGATAATTTGACTCCCTTATTATTTCATAAAAAATATTTTTTTGCAAACATTTTTTAATTCAGCTATTTCAACCTCCGGCAATTTTTCGAAAATGAAATCCATAAATTGCAAATGTAATTGCTAAAGGAAAAAAGCGAGGTCGCCTTAGCAATGTCCAGAATATAAGCTTCCAGTAATGCAATCTTTCCTTTTCTCTTATTCCTAAAAGCCAAATGGATTTCAAAAATGCCTTTATATAATGAAATTTAAAATTAACTTTTCTTTTTTTCGGCTTGTATTGTTTCAATAGAGTTATTACTCGACGATAGAAATATCTGGGAGAATAAATCGTATGAAGAATTTTCTTATAGCCTTCAATAAGAGTGTCGCGATCCATTTTGGGGACAAAATTAAGGGAAAAATCTGTATTATCACCTGACATTTCAGTTAACAATCTATTTTCTTTTTTAAGCCTTTGATAAAGTCTTGTTCCCTTTGGAGCATTTAACAGTCCAACCATAGCAGTTACAATTCCACTTTTCTGAATAAAATTTATCTGTCTCTCGAATATTGAAGGAGGGTCATTATCAAATCCAACTATAAATCCACCCTGAACTTCCAAACCTTGATTTTGAATTTTTCTCACACAGTATAATAAATCCCGGCTTTTATTCTGAAATTTATTGCATTCAGCTAAACTCTCCTCGTTAGGAGTCTCAATCCCTATGAAAACCTTATCAAATCCTGCCTCAACCATTAAATGCATCAATTCATCGTCATCAGAAATATTGATCGATGCTTCTGTAAAAAATGAAAAAGGAAATTTATATTGTTTCATCCATTCGATTATTGAAGGCAAAATTTCTTTTTTTAACTTCTTTCTGTTACCAATAAAATTATCATCAACAAAAAACACTCCTTCTCTCCACCCCTGTTTATATATTGCATCAAGTTCAGCTATTATTTGATTTTTATCTTTTGTTCTGGGTACATGCCCATTTAAAATTGGAATATCACAGAACTCACAGTTATAGGGACAACCTCTGGAATACTGTATGCTCATAGAAGCATATTTTTTCATGTCAATGAGTGTCCAGTCAGGAAGGGGAGTTTTTCTTATATCCGGCCATTCATTCGAAATATAAATATGACGGGCACAACCTTTCTCAAGGTCATTTAAAAAAAGAGAAAAGGTATTTTCCGCTTCATTAAGAACGAGATAATCAATATCATGAAATTCCTCATAATGCATGGTAAAGAGTGGTCCTCCTCCAACAATTTTTGTTCCACATTTTTTACATTTTTTTATAATCTCTTTTACTGAATTCTTCTGGATAGTCATAGCACTGATAAATACATAATCAGCCCAGTTTATATCTTTTTCTGTCAAAGGCGAAATATTCATATCAATAAGTTTTTTCTCCCATTCTTTTGGAAGCATTGAAGCTACTGTTAGCAAACCAAGGGGAGGAAAAGAAGCTTTTTTAGAAATAAACTTTAGAGCATATTTAAAACTCCAGAATGTCTCTGGATACTTTGGATAAACTAAAAGTATTCTCATAATTCCCTTCCTTTTTCATAACTTCTAAAGAAATGATTTATTTTCTTAGAAGGTATGAATCATTTATCTGTTCCAATAATACTATTATTTTATAGTAAAGTCAAATTTTAGGCTCTTCTATAAAAAAGTGAAGAAAAATGAGAGAGGAGTGGCAGGAAAGAAACCTGTTGAAGGAGGTCCTGCTATAAGAAGGAATACATACAAAAATTAAGATGGTAAAAAGAGTGAGTTTTGCCTGCCTGCTTGGCAGACAGGTACTTCTTGCTGTTCTGCCTCTCGCTTTTATACTTTCCTTCTTCCTTTCTAATAATTTTTAGAAGGGGAATGCACCTCTTTTTCCTTTTTTCAACAAATTTATACAAAATATTTTACGCTACCATGTTTACTTTTTATAATTTTTTGAAAATTCTTTTGCTATTTTATAAACTCTATCCATGTCCTTAGAAATAAGATACTCAAACCCGAGACCTCGCGCAAAAATGGGAATTAATTTTACAATTTTTTCTGAATTTTTTTTGCTCGTATGCTGATTAATCGCCTCTCTTAATTTCTCAAACCAATTTTTATGAACTTCATGAAAATCCTCCAGAACCCCCTTCACCCACGGAATCTGAGCTGAAGCTATTGTCATACAGCATATTTGCGCGTAAGAAGTCTTCTTTCTGAAAAAATTTATATAAAAATAAATTATTTTTTCAATTACATCTATCTCATTCTTCGCTTTCTTTAAATCATTCAGTAATTTTTCAAAAAAATTATCCAATCCTTTTATCAAAATATCTCTTAGTATATTTTTTTTAGAAGGATAATAATAATAAATAGTAGCCCTTCCTAACTCTGCTGACTGAGCAATATCCTGAATGGTGGAACTCTCCAATCCCTTTTTAAGGAAAACTTTTGTTCCTGCCCTTAATATTTGCTTTTTTCTTAATTCTTTTTCCCTCTCCCGCCTTTCTTTTAGACCCATAATTTCCTCCATGTGTCACTTATTGACATGAAAACTCTTTTAATATAAATAAAATTAATAGGATTGTCAAATATAAAAAATTAAATTTTTTATTTTAAATTTATTTTTTAATGGATTTTAATTAGATTTGATTCTCTCCAAATACTATTGCCTCAAAAATGTATATTTCAGCCCCTTTTTTCCAACAATTCTTAGGAAGTCCAGCTTTATAACATGTCTGTTTTAAGAATTCCTCCTTGTCCCATCCATTTTCGATAGCTACTTGCGGAAGAAGAAGTCCACTCCTACCTTTTTTAGAAATTAAAATCCCATGCTTACCCACAATTATTTCATCGGGCTTATTAATTTTTCTGAGAGGTGTTAAAACAGAAATTTCAATTTCAATTTTTGGCAATTCCTGAGGGACAAGAGGAGGAAAACGGGGGTCACGAGTTGAAGCAAAAATCGCTGCCTTTATAACAGTCTGATAAAGAGGAAATAAAGGAGCAGTAAAACCTATACAGCCTCTCAATCTACCTTTTTCTTTAATTGTAACAAAAGCCCCTCTTTTTTCTAATAATTTTTTATTTTTAATATCAAAATTGGGGATTTCTTTTTTTAATATAAAATTTTCAATTGTCCTTCTGGCAATTTTCAGTAATTCCCTTTTCTCCTCGGATGTTAAATTAAAATCCTCTTTTTCCTCAGGCAAAATCACAGCGGCAGAAAGGTATCCGACAACCTGCGATGGAGACCCTCCAAAATCTGATGAATCCGCATATTTTAATATTTTAACTTCTGGGCTTCCAAGGGCTTTAATCGCAAGCAGCATGGAAACCACAGGACCCCCTCCACACATGATCCCTGTGCCTCTTTCTATCTTTTTTATTAAAGTATTGCATTTATAATCCTTGAGAAGAGAGATAGTATTTCTGTCTATCCTATTAGCTTTCTCCTTAGGATTATAATGACTCATATCAGTTGAAGCTACTATTAAAGCCTTTTTCCCTTTTATGGAATTTGCTAAAGCATCAGCTAATCTCCTAATAGTTTTTTCATTTTGATATCCCATTATTATTGGAACAATCTTTGCCTTTGGAAGAACTTTCTGAATGAAAGGGATTTGGACTTCAATTGCATGTTCGGGGATATGAACCTTAGGAATATACTTAAATCCAGAATTTTTCATAATTTCTTTTGCTAAATACTCATCTATCTTCGCACGACCAAGAGGGGTTTCATAATAACCAGAGGGATAAATTGAACAACCAAGAAAACCATAGTTGTGAGTTGGAGCAACCACAATCACAGTATCATAGTCTTTTCTTTCAACCAATTTATATGAATAAGCAGCAACAGCTCCAGAATAAATATAAGCGGCATGAGGAGCAATAATTCCTTTAATTTTTCCTTTAACCTCTGGCAATTTAACTTTATCAAGAAATCCATCAATCATTTTAGATAACTCAGTGGAGTCACTCGGATAAAATTTTCCACTGAAAACAGGTCTTCTAATTGATTGAGATAAAGCAAAAACAGAAATTAACAATATGCAAGAGATAATCATTGTTATTTTTCTCATTTTTGTCACTCCTCGCAAGAATTATAACAAAAAAATATGACTAATCAAGTTTGAAAACTGTAAGCTCTTCTATAAAAAAGTGGGGAAAAATGAGAGAGGAGTGGCAGGACTGAAACCTCTTGAAGGAGGTCCTGCCATACGAAAGAAATATTAAATTATTTTCATAATCAAACAACGAATGCATATACAGAAGGAATTCATACAAAAATTAAGATGGTAAAAAGAGTGAGTTTTGCCTTTAGAAATGTGGAGGTCTATGTAAGAAAGGCCTGCCTGTTTGTCAGACAGGTGCTCCTTGCTGTCCTGCCTCTCGCTTTTATACTTTCTTCTCCCCACTTTTTGGCATAGAGCCCGCGGCGGGCGGGTTGACAATAGGTAAATTTTTGGTATAATAAATTATACGATTGGAGAGGAGAAATGCCATTATATGAATATAGATGCATGAATTGTGGAGAGACTTTCGAGATTATCCAGAAGTTTAATCAACCTTTACTTGAAAAATGCCCGAAGTGTGGAGGGAAATTAACCAAGTTATTATCTCCACCCATGATTCAATTTAAAGGAAGTGGTTGGTATGTAACAGACTATGCAAAGAAATTAGAGTCCTCTAAGGAAAATGATAATAAAAAGAAGGATGTGAAGAAGAAGGAATCCCCCTCCACCCAAGCCAGCCATCACCCCCCCTTTGCCGATTAATATATTACCCGCCTAATCCCCCGAGGCCCCGTTCCAGACGGGGCCCCTGCCATATATTTAATTCTTCCTTCTTATAAAGTCTTAATTTTTCCTTGACAGCTTGAAATTTATATTATATTTTGTAATGGAAATTGGGAATGATTTCATTTTTAAATATATTCATTCTAATTTCCCTACTGATATTATTTCTTAATTTTATAAAAAATCTAAGAATAATTCCTCGACCAGAGCTTCTTAGGAAGAAAAAAAATTTACCCTTAATCTCGGTACTTGTCCCAGCAAGGAATGAAGAAAGAAATATTCGAAGATGTCTTTCTTCTCTTTTGAAACAGGACTATCCGAATCTTGAAATAATTGTTCTTGATGACAACTCTTGCGATAAAACCCCTGAAATAGTAAGGGAATTTTGTGAAAAGTATTCTAATCTCAAATTAATAAAAGGAAAAGAATTGCCGAAAAACTGGACAGGGAAAAACTGGGCTTGTTATCAATTGGCTCAGGAGGCAAAAGGAGAATGGTTTGTCTTTACTGATGCTGACACAAGACATTCACCTAATTCAATTTCATCTGCTTATGCAATTGCTATTAAAAATAACTCTCCTTTTTTATCCTATTTACCAGGATTAATAAATAAAAGGCTTTCAGAGGCTTTGTTATTACCAATAATCCATTTTGCATTTCTTGTTCTTTATCCCTTACGACTGATAGCCAACTCAAAAGACCCCCGTTTTTCCGTTGCCATTGGTCCATTTATTCTAATTAAAAAGGATTTTTACCACAAAATTGGTGGCCATGAAAGTATAAAAAAAGAGGTGGTGGATGACTTAGCTATCGCAAAAAGAGCTAAGACTTTTGGAGGGAAAACTATTCTGGCTGATGGTAGTGATGTTATGCATGTCAGATTTTATCAAGGATTTCGTGAAATCTGGAAAGGATTTTCAAAAAATGCATTCGGGGCTTTCGGAGATTACCCTCAGATAGCAATTCCCTTTCTTATTCTTATCTACATTCTTTTTGTTTATCCTTATTTCTCCTTCTTCAGAGCTGTGAGAGTCGGTGAATTCATATCTATTCCCGCCATTCAAATATTAATAATTTCCTTAATTAGGGTTATCCTTTCTATAAGATGCAAAACCAATATGCTTCTCGGACTCTTCCATCCCATCGCAATTCTAATCTGGATTCTAATTGTTTTGAATTCCCTCAGAATCTGGTTAATAAAAAAAGGTATAGAATGGAAAGAGAGATACATTCCTATTGATTAATAAATCAAAATAGAAACTTTATTCCTGATTTAAATTTTGCATTTAAAATTTTTTGGATTTATACTTATTTCAGGAGGTGCAAAATGAGAACACGCATTAAAAAACTGATTATTGGTTTATTAATTCTTCTCTTAATCCCTTCTTCTTATTTATTATCGCAAGAAAAAATTGACCCGCAGTTATGGCAAAAAGCCTTAAAAATTCATAAAGAAGCAATAGTAATAGATACTCACTGTGATACTCCAATGTTAATGCTTGAAAGAGGACTTGATATTGGGCATAGATCTGAAAAAAGTAATGTAGATTTAATTAAAATGAAAGAAGGAGGGCTTGATGCCTCCTTTTTTGCTGTTTTTATTTCCAATCGATTAGACAATAAACACCCTTCAAAAAAAGCATTGGAAATTATAGATGAAATATATCAACAGGTAGAAAAATATTCAAATTTAGCAGAAATTGCTTATTCTCCAGATGATATAATAAGAATACATGAAAAAGGGAAAAAAGCTATTTTGATAGGAATGGAAAATGGTTCTCCAATTGAAGGAAGTTTAAGACTACTTAGAGATTTTTATCGTCTCGGAGTTAGATATATAACTCTAACCCATGCTGATAATAATGATATTTGTGACTCTTCTACTGCCAAAGAACCAAGGTGGAATGGACTAAGTGAGTTCGGAAAAAAAGTTGTGCTCGAAATGAACCGTCTTGGTATGATTGTTGATGTTTCTCACATTTCTGATAAAGCATTCTGGGATGTTCTTGAAATCTCAAAGGCTCCGGTCATTGCTTCTCACTCCTCTGTTCGGTCTTTATGCAATGTTCCAAGGAATTTATCAGACGAAATGATTAAAGCTCTGGCAAAAAAGGGTGGAGTAATTCAAATCAATTTTTACTCAGGTTTTTTAGATGATGAATATAATAAAAAATCTCAAGAAATTCGAGAGAAATTAAGACCCCAAATAGAAAAACTTAGAGAAAAGTATAAGGACAATCAGACTGCATATTGGAATGCAATGAGAGAATTGTGGAAAAAGAATGCTCCTACACCACCAAAAATTGAAACTCTAATTGACCATATTGATTATGTTGTTAAATTAGTCGGAGTTGACTATGTAGGACTTGGCTCTGATTATGATGGAGCAAGCAGTTACCCCCAGGGACTTGAAGATGTTTCTGGATTTCCTCTAATAACCTACCATCTTCTTAAAAGAGGTTATAAGGAGGAAGAAATCAAAAAAATATTAGGTGGAAATTTTCTTCGAGTTTTTCGAGAAGTGATAAATGTAGCAGAGAGACTCAGGAATCTAAAAAATTAATTTTTACCACACTCGCTGGTTTGTCCTCTCAAAATTTCAATTCCATGTTTTAATGCGGGCAAAATAATTTCAAAATTTTCTTTTGCTCCTTTCGGGCTACCCGGTAAATTTACAATAAGGGTTTTCTTCCTCATACCAGCTACTGCACGGGAAAGCATTGCATGAGGCGTTATTTCTAAACTTTTCAATCTCATTGCTTCTGTCAATCCAGGCGCTTCTCGTTCTATAATGGCTTTAGTTGCTTCAGGAGTTACATCTCTTGGAGAAAAACCAGTTCCTCCAGTGGTCAAAATAACATCAACTTCTTCTTTATCCGCGATTTCTTTTAATTCCTTTTCAATTAATTCTCTCTCATCAGGAATTATTTTCATTATTCTAACCTCACCCTGATTCTCAATAATTATATTTCTCAATAAAGGACCACTTCTATCCTCTCTTTCTCCCTTATATCCCTTATCAGAGATAGTGAGAATTGCAAATCTTATTCCTTCAAGCATTTTTGACCTCTAAAATTTCAATTTCATCACCAACCTTTATTTCTCCTCCTTCCAGAACTCTGGCGAATACACCTTCCTTTGGCATTATACAGTCTCCAGTCTGATAATATATCGCACATTTTGTATGACAGACTTTGCCGATTTGAGTAATTTCAAGCAAAACTTTTTTCCCTAATTTTAAAACAGACCCTACAGGAAGTGAGATTAAATCAATACCCTGAGTAGTTATATTTTCACCAAAATCTCCTGGTTTCACTTTCAAGCCTTTGGATTTCATCTTCTTTATGCTCTCTATTGCTAAAAGGCTTACCTGTCTATGCCAATTTCCTCCATGTACATCTCCTTCAAGCCCAAATCCTGCTAAAATCTTTACTTTCTCAACAGGCTTCTTTCTAACACTCTTTTTCTTACTTATATTTACTGAAATAATTTTTCCCTTCTTACCATTTAAATTCTCCACTTCTTCCTCCTTTTTTGGAAAGAAGATGAATATCATCAATAATCATTCTCTTGTCAATTCCTTTACACATATCATATATAGTTAGAGCAGCACCAATAACAGCAGTTAAAGCCTCCATCTCCACTCCAGTTCTATCAAGTGCCTTAACTTTGGATTTAATTAAAATGTATTTATTGTCAAGATCAGGAGTAATTTCCAGTTCTATAGAAGTTATCTTAAGAGGGTGACAGAGGGGAATCAGTTCGTGAGTCTTTTTAGCTGCCATAATTCCTGCAAGTTGAGCTGCACTTAAAACATTCCCTTTTGGTATTTGATCTTTAATTATGGATTGAATTGTATCTTCAGATAATTTAATTTTGCCCACAGCCTCAGCTATTCTTTCGGTTTCATTTTTGCTCCCTATATCTACCATTTTAAATTCTTTTTCTCTCATCCTCCCACCTCTCTCATATTTATTAATTTATTTCCTTCCCCTGCTTTCTTTCTATTTAAAGGCTTTTTCTTGAGACAAGCAAGAATCATTTGTTTTATTTTCCCATCAGAAACACCCTGCCTCAAAGGAGTTTTTAAATCCATATACCAGTCACTGAAAAGACAAGGTCTTAATTTTCCGTCTGCTGAAATTCGTAGGCGATTACAGGTAGGACAAAAGTGATCAGAATAAGGACAAATAAAGCCAATGCTCTTCTTAATTCCTGGTAATTTATAATACTTAGCTGGGCCTCCTCCCTGAGGCGAATTAACTTCTATGATTTCACCATATACAGAAAGCCTCAACCTGGCATCTTCACAGGAAAGAAAATGTTTTTTATTTTTAGAATTAGTATTCATCAATTCAATAAATCTTACATAAACAGGATATTCCCGAGCTAATTCTATAAAAGGAGATAAATCCTCATTTATTCCCTTTAAAAGGACAACATTAATCTTCACTGGGTCAAAACCCTTTTCTATAGCTTTTTCCAAAGAATTCAAAACTTTCTTTAGATTTCCTCCTCCAGTAATTTCAGCATATTTTTCTTCATCCAAACTATCAAGACTTATATTAATTCTTCTCAAACCAGCTTCCCAGAGTTCATCAATAAATTCACCAAGTAAAATACCATTTGTTGTGAGAGAGAAATCTTCTATTCCTTCAAGAGAAAGAACTTTTTTTATAAAAAGTGGAAGATTCTTTCGAACAAGAGGTTCACCTCCTGTTAATCTGAATTTTTTAATCCCTAAATCAATAGCTATTTGAACCAAACGGAGAAATTCTTCATAGGTTAAAATTTCTGAGCGAGGAAGAAAAGATGTTTTCTTTAAAGGCTGACAGTAAAAACAGTTTAAATTGCATCTATCTGTAACGGATATTCTCATATAATTAATTTCTCTTTTATATTTATCCTGCATCTACCACTCCACTAAATGAACTTTCACTTTTGTTCCAACTGAGAGGTACTCTACATCTTTTGGAATTAAAGCTATTGCATTAGCAAAGGCAAGAGTTTTTAAAAAACCTGAACCCTGGGGGCCTGATTCCGTAATCCAGTATTCACCATTTTTAAAAAAAACTTTAACTCTGAGAAAATTGAGTCTTCCCTTTTTCTTTTTATAATCGTGCGAAAGGCGCGCCTCAATTTCCTTAGGTAAATAACTTTTTCTTCCTGAAAGAAGATAAATTAAGGGTCTAACATATTCTTCAAAAGAAATCATAACAGAGGCTGGATTTCCTGGTAACCCAAAGAGATATTTAATTCTATTTTCTTTTTTAAGAATATAGAAAGCAAGAGGCATCCCTGGCTTTTGAGCGACCCTCCAGAATTTTCTTTCTGCTCCGATTAATTCATATACCTCTTTTACATAATCATATTTTCCAACAGAAACTCCACCAGTGGTCAGAAAAATATCACAGGTATTCAAATTCTCTTCCATAATTTTCTTTATTTCCTCAGGATTATCTCCTACTTTTCCATAATTTAAAGGAATCCCTCCAGCTGATTTTATCTGAGCTATAAGGGCATAAGTATTGCTATTTCTAATAGAACCTGGTGTGAGCGGTTCATTTAACTCTCTTAACTCTTCGCCGGTTGCTAAGATTCCCACTTTTGGAGCAACAAAAACCTCTATTTCAATTTTTCCCAAGGCTGCTAAAACTCCTATATGAGCCGAATTTAGCTGAATCCCCTTTTCCAATATAATTTCTCCTTCTTTAATGTCCTCTCCTGCATATCTTACATTTTCCCCTTTCTTAACTTTTCTGCTAATAATTATGTAATTACTTTCAATTTTAACTTCTTCCTGAGGAATAACAGCGTCTGCACCAGGAGGCAATGGAGCTCCGGTAAGTATATAAAGAGCTTCGCCTTCATGTATTTCTTTACCAAAGATTTTTCCCGCACTTTCCTCCCCAACTATTTTCAATTTTACAGGTATTTCCTTTTCTGTATCACCACTTCTAATAGCAAATCCATCCATTGCAGAATTGGTAAAAGGAGGAATTGGGTGACTTGCCCTTATATCTTCTGCTAAAACCCTTCTAAATGCATCTTCTAAGAAAACTTTCTCCTTACCAATAGGCTTTACATTCTCAAAAATAATTTTTTTTGCTTTTTTAAAATTTATCATTTCATAAGACTCCTTATTTTCCTTTTTTAATTACATGAATCGAGGTAGCTTTTATCCCTGCCCATACTTCTTTTCCAATACTTAAATTTAATTCTTCATAAGAGGCTTTTGTAATAAAGGCTTTTAAAAGAAAGCCACAATTTAATTTAATTTCTATAACTCTTCCAGAAGGAATTATTTCTCCAATTTTCCCTAAAAACCAGTTTCTTATACTGCTTTCTGGTCGTTTTTTTGTAATAAAAACTTCCTCGGGTTTTATACATAAGAAAACTTCTTCCCCGACTTCTCCTTCTCCTGTAACCTGGAAAATTTTACCATTTACATTTATTTCCAATAATTCTCCTTTCTTATCCTTTATTTCTCCTTTTATGAGTGTTTCAACTCCTACTAATTTTGCAAGCTCTTTATGAGCTGGTTTATTGAATACATCTTCAATTGGTCCTTGCTGACAAATTTTCCCTTCATGAAGTAAAATTACCCTATCTCCAAGAAGAACAGCCTCTTCCCAATCGTGTGTTACAAAAACTGTTGTCTGCTTGAGTTTTTTAATAATTTTTCGTAGTTCATAAATAACTTCTTCTTTCGTGGATGCATCAAGAAAAGAGAAAGGCTCATCAAGAAAAAGAATTTCAGGCTGAAGGATTAGCGCTCTTGCAAGATTAATCTTCTGTTCCTCTCCTCCGGAAAGCTCTCCAACTCTTCGATTCGACAATTTTTCAAGTGAAAATAAGGAATTAATTTTATTAAGCCGAGTCTGAATTTCTCTTCTTGGAACTTTTCTCACTCGTAATCCAAAAAGAATATTATCTATTACCTTACCTCTGAAAAAAACAGGCTTTTGCAGAAGAAGAACAAAGTTTCGTCTTATATTAAGGCTATTTTTTTTATTTATTTTTTCTCCTTTATAATAAATTTCTCCTTTTGAAGGTCTTTCAATTAATGACATTATTCTTAATAATGTGCTTTTGCCAGAACCATTTGGACCAAAAATAACCAACGATTCACCTTCCCGCACACTCACACCCTCAATGTCAAGAATTCTCTTATTTCCGTAATAATGAATTATATTTTTTATCTCCAGCTTCGGTAAATCCACTGTCTCTCTCCTCTCTGTTGAAAATGGGTTAAAAAGTAATTCACTGCAAAGGTTAAAGCTAAAAGAATAATGGATAAAGCAATAGCCATCCCAAATTTCCCCATTCGAGTCTCAAGCACTATAGCAGTTGTTAAAACCCTGGTTTTATCTTTTATATTTCCACCAACCATTAAAACTGCTCCAACCTCTGATATAATACCTCCAAAACCAGCCATTATGGCTGCGAGTGCAGGGAGACGAGCTTCTTTCATCATTGCCCATATTGCCTGCCATTTAGAAGCGCCAAGTGCAAGCGCTTGTAGATAAAAATTTGGAGTTACCTGTTGAAATGCAGACATAGAAAAACCAGCAATTATTGGAAATGCAATTAAAATCTGTGCAATTATCATAGCCCCAGGGGTATACATCAAATTTAAAGAGCCGAATGGACCGCTTCTCCAGAAAAAAAGTGCTATAAAAAGACCAACCACTACAGGGGGAAGGCCCATACCTGTGTTTATTATGGATACTAAAATCTTTCTACCTGGAAAATGACGAAGTGCAAGAAATAGACCACAAGGAATTCCAAGAATCAATGCAATAAGAGTGGCAATCCCTGAAACTTTTAGAGTCAGCCATGTAATTTTAAGAATCTCAGGGTCCAAAGATGAAATAATTTTAAAGGCTTTTATTAAACCTTCAACAAAAATGTTCATTTTTACCTCAGATTTATCAATTTATATAAAATAAAGGCTCTCCAAATTTATTTTTTCCAAAATTTTTGATTATATTTTGAATCTCATCACTAAAAATAAATTCCATGAAATCTTTACCAGCAGAATAATTAACTGATGGAAACTTTTCTGGATTTACAATTATTATATGATAGGGATTATAAAGAATTTCATCTCCTTCAACCAGAATTTTTAAATTTAAATTTTCCTTTAATGTATTATAAGTTGCTCTATCAGATAATATATATCCACCTTTCTCACTTGCAATTCTCAAACTAATTCCCATCCCCTGACCAGTCTCGATGTACCAATCTCCTTCAGGTTTTATTCCTAATTTTTTCCATATTTTAAGCTCCTTTTTATGAGTTCCTGAATTATCACCTCGAGAAACAAAAAGAGCTTTTTTCTCAGCTATTTTTTTTAAAGCTTCAAAAATAGAAAATCCTTTTATATTGGCAGGGTCTTCTGGTGGGCCAAGAAGTATAAAATTATTATACATGATTTTTTTTCTTATTTTACCAAAACCTTTTTCCATAAAATTCTCTTCAGAAACAGGGTCATGGACCAAAAGTACATCTGCATCTCCTCTCTCACCCATTTTCAATGCCTCACCAGAACCCACAGCTAAAATCTTAACATCATATCCGCAGCGCTTTTCAAATATTGGTATGATCACATCAAGCAATCCACTGTCATAAAGACTTGTAGTGGTGGCTATTACAAGGGTTTTATGCTGTTTTTTTAAGCATCCAGGCAGAAGGAAAATTAACAAAAAAATACACAGAAAGAGCTTCCAAATCTTTGAATTCCTTAATATATTTCTCATTTCTGTGTCAGGAAAACTGGAATTTTATTGAAATAGAAAATATCAGAAAAATATTTCTAAGTCAATAAATGCCCTCTCAAAG
>CAZWBN010000039.1:0-3277 GCA_964632095.1 uncultured Clostridia bacterium
AACATTTTTTCAATTGTAAGTTTCTGACTATTAATAGCAACCAATCCAATTTTTGCCCGCTGCCATTTGTCTAAAAAATCTAATTCAGCAATGGAAACATTAAACTTAAGCTTAATCTTATCTTTTAATTTAGAGATTATCTTTCTCTTTTCTTTTAATGAATGAGCATAAGGAAAATATATCTCAAATGTAACTAATCCAATTACCATGAATCGAACTATTGAGGTTTAACTTTTTCTATTTTAAATGATTCTAAAATATCCCCAACTTTTATATCATTAAAGTTTTCAATTGCAACACCACATTCAAACCCTTTTGAAACTTCATTAACATCTTCCTTCACCCTTTTTAAAGAAGCTATAATTCCTTCATGTATTTGAACATTATCTCTGATAATTCTAACTCTTTCCTTCCGCACAATTTTTCCATCAGTAACATAGCATCCAGCTACTATTCCAACTTTTGGAACTTTGAAAATTCTCTTTACTTCTGCTGTTCCAAGATATACTTCTTTCTCTTCTGGCACTAACATTCCCAAAATTGCTTTTTTCAAATCTTCTGTTAATTTATAAATAACATTGTAGAAGCGAATTTCAACCTCTTCTCTTTCCGCAACTTCAAGAATTCTTCTTGATGGTCTTATATTAAATGCAATAATTAATCCCTTTGAAGCCGAAGCAAGAAGAACATCTGACTCTGAAATAGGACCTGGAGCAGCATGTACAATTTTTATTTTAACCTTTTCTGTACTCAGCCGAGGAATGGCATCTAATAAAGCTTCAACCGACCCTTGAACATCTGCTTTTATAATTAAAGGCAATTCTTTTATTTCTCCCTCTTCTATTCTTTTATATAAGTCACTTAAAGTTAATCGTCTCGGGCGAGCAACTTTCTTTTTCTCTAACTGGGATAAACGAAAATTAACTATTTTCTTTGCTTCTTCTAAATTAGAAACCACTTGAAAAAAATCCCCGGCAGTAGGAACACTATTGAAACCCAAAACTTCTACCGGAGTAGAAGGACCTGCCTCTTTAAGTTTAACTCCATTTTCATCAAACAATGATTTCACCTTCCCAAAGCATATTCCGGATGTAAAAGCATCACCTATGCGAAGAATCCCGTGCTGAATGATCACTGTTGCCAGTGGACCTCTTTTAGGGTCCAATTTTGCTTCTAAAACAACTCCTTGGGCAGGAATTTTTGGATTTGCTTTTAATTCCAGCATTTCTGAAACAAGAAGT
Source organism: uncultured Clostridia bacterium (assembly GCA_964632095.1). Classification (GTDB taxonomy): domain Bacteria; phylum Acidobacteriota; class Aminicenantia; order JdFR-78; family JdFR-78; genus JdFR-78. Next base: position 1,242 of record CAZWBN010000039.1, read on the forward strand.
ATCATTTCTAATAAATCTTTTATACCGGTTTTTTGTTTTGCTGAAACCTCTACACATACTACATCTCCCCCTAATTCTTCTGGAACAACTCCATGTTTTGCTAATTGATTTTTTACTTTCCAAGGGTCAGCTTCTGGCTTATCTATTTTATTAATTGCAACTAATATAGGAACATTAGCTGCTTTTGCATGGTTTATAGCCTCAATTGTTTGAGGCATCACACCATCATCTGCAGCTACAACTAATACAACTAAATCAGTTACTCTTGCACCCCTCGCCCTCATTCTTGTAAACGCCTCATGCCCTGGTGTATCAATAAAAACAATTGTTTTTCCATCTATATTTACTTTGTAAGCTCCTATATGCTGAGTTATTCCTCCACTTTCCTGAGCAACCACATTTGTCTCTCTAATTGCGTCAAGCAATGTTGTTTTCCCGTGGTCTACATGACCCATTACTGTTACAATAGGAGCTCGAGGCACCAAATCCTCCTTTTTCTCTTCAGCCTGTAAAAGCCGTTCTTCTTCTATACTCATTAATTCAATTTCTATACCAAATTCTTTACTTATTTCTTCAGCTAAGGAAGAGTCAATTCCTTGATTCACTGTTATTAATAAGCCTTTATTAAAAAGACGCTGTATAATATCTTTTGCTTTAATTTGCAGTTTATCTGCAAGTTCTCTAAGGGTTATACCTTCCCTTATTTTAATTTTTTTTATTGGTTTTACATTTTTTCCCCTATTTTTAATAAATTCTTTTACTTTCTTGGAAATTTTTTCATCTATTTGACTTTTATGGTCTTTTACTTTTACCTTAAGCTGTTCAAGAATACGCAGTAATTCCTCATTTGATATTCCTATTTCTTTAGCTAATTGATATACTCTCATTTATTATCTCTTACCCGCTCGATAAGATAATCGAGAATTTTGTTCTTTTTTCTTTTCTTCTTCTGTTTTTATTTCCAGTTTCCACCCAACTAATCTTGAAGCTAATTTAACATTACATCCTTTCTTTCCTATAGCCAAAGAAAGCTGTTTTTGAGGAACAATAACTTCTATAATTTTCTCCTTATCATCTAAAATTGTAACTTTACTTATTCTTGCAGGACTTAAAGCAGATTTTACAAAGGTTAAAGGATTCTCTGACCACTCTATAACATCTATTCTCTCCCCTCTCAATTCTTTAGTTATTGCTAAAATCCTGTTCCCTTTCATTCCAATACATGCTCCTACTGGGTCAACATCCTTTTCTTTACTAATAACAGCTACTTTTGATCTTTCACCCGGCTGTCGAGCAATAGCTTTTATTTCTATTGTACCATCCGATATTTCAGGGACTTCAAGTTCTAATAACTTTACTAAGAACTCGGGGCTTGTTCTTGAAACGATTATTTGAGGTCCTTTAGATTCTTTTAAAACTTTTATTATTAAAGCCTTAACTCTATCCCCTCTATTATAAATCTCATTAAATGGCTGCTCTCTCACTGGTAAAAGAGCTTCTGTCTTGTTTATTTCTAAAATAACATTATTATCTTCAAATCTTCTTACCACTCCACTGATAATTTCACCAACCCTTTCTTTAAATTCTGAAAAAACAATTTCCTGTTCAGCATCTCTTACTTTCTGGAAAAGAACCTGTTTTGCAGCCTGAGCCGCAATTCTTCCCAAAGTTTCTGAAGGAAGTGTAATCTCTACATACATCCCCACTTTTGCATTTGGGTCTATTTTCTTTGCTTCTTCTAAGGGAATTTGAGTTGCTGGGTTCTCTGGCTTCTCTACAACTTCCTTCACTACAAAAACTTTTAATTCATCTTTCTCTGGATTAAAAATTACATTTATTTTCTCATCTTTACCAAAATATTTAGAGGAAGCTGCAATTAAAGCTTCTTCCAAAGCCTTCACAATACGAGAAGGATGCACTCCTCTTTCACGGCTTAATTGTTCTATAATTAGCCACAGTTTCTTGGGCATAATTTACACTTATCCTCCTTTATGAAGAATGTAATTATAATGAATAGACTAATTAAATGCAAGGAA
>CAZWBN010000039.1:3377-14021 GCA_964632095.1 uncultured Clostridia bacterium
TTTCATGATGACCAGCATGGAACTGCAATTATATCAGGAGCTGGGTTATTAAATGCCCTTGAATTACAAAAAAAGGAGATAGATAAAGTAAGAATAGTAATCAATGGCGCAGGAGCATCAGGAATCGCAATTGCAAAATTTTATGTAAGATTAGGGGTTAAAAAAGAAAATATTATAATGTGTGATTCTCGAGGCGTTATTTATAAGGGAAGAGAAGAAGGAATGAATCCTTACAAGGAAGAATTTGCTCAGGATACAAAACTAAGAACATTGGAAGAAGCAATGAAGGGAGCTGATGTCTTCATAGGAGTATCAGTTGCAAATGTAGTTTCTAAGGAAATGATAGCATCAATGAATGAAAGACCAATAGTTTTTGCTATGGCAAATCCTGACCCTGAAATTAGATACGAAGATGCAATAAGTGTCAGGAACGATTTAATCATGGCAACAGGACGTTCTGATTATCCCAACCAAGTCAATAATGTACTTGGATTCCCCTTTATTTTCAGAGGGGCACTGGATGTAAGGGCAACCGCTATCAACGAAGAAATGAAAGTGGCAGCCGCGCATGCCCTGGCTGAACTTGCAAAGCAGGATGTCCCTGATTCAGTTATCAGGGCATATGGAGGCAAAAAAATAAAATTTGGACCAGATTACATTATCCCGAAACCATTAGATCCAAGAGTCCTGATTTGGGAAGCTTCTGCAGTTGCGAAAGCAGCAATGGAATCAGGAGTTGCTCGAAAGCATATTGATATAGAAGAGTATAAAGAACAGTTAGAAGCTCGTCTTGGTAAACACAGAGAAATAATGAGAATCTTTATTAACAAAGCAAAAACTCAGCCAAAGAGAATTGTTTTTCCCGAGGGAAATGAAGAAAAAATCCTTCGTGCATGTCAGATCATTATTGATGAGGGAATCGCTCATCCAATTCTTCTTGGAAATAAAGAAGCTATCACAAATAAAATAAAAGAATTAGAACTTGATATTTTAGATAAAGCAGAAATTATTGAGCCTGAAAAATATCTTAAATTTAATGATTATGTTGAAGAATTCTTCAGGATGAGACAGAGAAAAGGAGTAACAAGAGTTGAAGCAGAAGAAATCATGAAAAATCCGAATTATTTTGGTTCAATGATGGTTCATAAGGGAGATGCGGATGGACTTGTTTCAGGCTTGAACAAACATTATCCTGAGACAATAAGACCTGCCCTTCAAGTAGTAAAAATTAAACCTAATTTGAAAAAAGTATCGGGCTTGTACATGATGATTTTTAAAGACGATATAATGTTCTTCGCTGATGCCACAGTCAACATCGAACCCACTGCTGAAGATTTAGCAGAAATTGCAATAAATACAGCAGAAACCGCTCAGAGATTCGGGATTGAACCCAGGGTAGCGATGCTTTCCTTTTCCAATTTTGGAAGCACCCGCCATCCTCTTGCAGAAAAAGTAAAAAGAGCAGTGGAAATTGTAAAGGAAAAGAAACCCGAGTTAATTATAGATGGTGAAATGCAGGCTGATACAGCAGTAGTTCCTGAAATTTTAAAATCTACTTACCCATTCAGTAAATTACAGGAAAAAGCAAATGTCTTAATTTTCCCTGACTTACAATCAGGTAATATTGCATACAAGCTTATGGAAAGATTAGGAGGAGCTAAAGCGGTGGGACCGATTCTAATGGGTATGAATAAACCAATCCATGTATTACAGAGAGGCGCATCCGTAGATGATATTGTAAATCTTACAGCAATTGCTGTTGTGGATGCTCAGGAACTTTAATCTGAGTTTTCAATTCAAAATATGTATTGATTCCTTTAAGACATTTAAATTTGCTTCCCAGATAGATTCCGAAAGAGTGGGGTGAATATGAACAGTTTCACCTATTTCCTTAACCTTTCTTCTTAAACGAATTGCAAGAGCTAACTCAGATATTAACTCACTTGCCTGAGGACCGAGAATATGAGCGCCAATTATTTCTTCTTTTTCATTTGCAATAATCTTCACCAACCCATCTTCTTCTCCCATTGTTAAAGCCCTTCCATTTGCCCTGAAAGGGAATTTTCCTACTTTTATTTTTATTCCTCTATTTAAAGCTTCCTCCTCCGTCAATCCAACTGTAGAAAACTCTGGCTCAGTAAAAACAGCGGATGGCAGAGCCAGATAATTAAATTCAAAAGGTAAATCACAAATATCCATAACAGCACCTATGCCTTCATGAGATGCTTTATGAGCTAAAAGTTTTCCTCCTATTAAATCTCCGATCGCATAAATATTTGAAATATTAGTTCTAAATCGAGAATTAACTTTTACAAAACCCTTCTTATCTTTTTCTATTCCTAATTTATCAAGACCAAGATTTTCATGATTCGCTCTTCTCCCAATCGCTAATAATACCTTCTCGGCTTCAAACTTCAAAACCTGATTATTCTCTAAATTTACTCCTTCCAATTTTACCTTATCCTTATCCACTTCCACCTTTTCAATTCTTGTCGTGGTATAAATTTTTATTCCTTTTCTTTTTAAAATATTCTCTAAATGATTTACAATTTCCTGGTCATTCCCGGGTAATATAGTAGACATAATTTCAATTATAATAATCTCAGAACTCAGTCTATGATAAATTAACCCTAATTCAAGCCCGATTGCACCAGCTCCAATCACTATGAATTTTTTGGGAATTTCTGTTAATTCAAGAGCCTCTTTACTTGATATTACTCTTTTCCCATCGATTTTTAAAAAAGGCAATTCAGATGGTAAACTTCCAGTAGCTAAAATAATATGTTGTGCTTCTATTACATGTTCTTCTTCCCCAGAAACTACCTTTGCGGTGTGCTCATCTTCTAAATGTGCCATTCCCCTAATGAGCTTTACCTCATTCCTTCTGAGCAAAAATTCTACCCCTCTAACCAGTTGATTCACAATTCTATTCTTCCTTTCCTGCATTTTTAAAAAATTAAATGATTTTATTTCAACATCAATTCCCCATAAATTGCTTTTCTTAATTTCCTCAATGAGTTTTGTACTATGAAGAAGAGCTTTGGTTGGAATACAACCGTAATTGAGGCAAGTTCCTCCGACTCTATCCTGTTCTACTAAAATAACTCTTTTTTTAAATTGCGAAGCTTTTAAAGCAGCCACATACCCTCCAGGTCCCCCTCCAATAATCAAAATTTCAGTTTTTTCTCTCATTTTTTAACTCCTTTTCTCCCTTTGAAACAGTCAATATAACATTGATTTTTTAGATTTTCAATGGTAGACTAAAACCTAATTTTTGAGATTCAGAGGAGGAGAGATGCTTTCAGTTAGTGAAACAATTCTATTTGTTTTTGTTTTAACTGTGACTATCTATGGTTTCTTAAAGCCGATATATTTGAGATATCAATTAATACGCATAGGTAAATCTGAATATCGTTATGATAGACCATTGAAAAGAATTAAGGATGCTTTATTTTCATTAATTTTTCTTAAGTGTTCAGTAAAAAGAGAAAGAATCTTTACGGGAATTATGCATTTTTTTATTCTATATGGGGCTCTTGTTTTTGATACAGTAACTATAAATCATATCGTAGAAGGTTTTAAAAAAGATTTTCGTCTTTTTGGCCATGGTTTAATAGGTTCAATTCATTCTCTTTTAGTTGATGCTTTTGCACTTTTAGTTATCCTTGGAGTTCTCTATTTTATTATTCGGAGATTTATTTTCAGACCAAAATCATACACCTATCCTTCTTTTGAATCTGTAGTTATTTATTTCTTTCTAATAATGGTAACTTTGACTTTTTTAGTTTATGAAGGTTCAATGATAAGTGTTCACCCTGAACATACCCAATTGTCTTTTGCAGGCAAAATTGTTTCGAAATGGTTAGTAAAAGTTTTTGCTTCAAATAGCTCATTAAATACTGTTGTTCAAGTTTTTTGGTGGATACATATTCTTTTTGTTTTCGGATTCGTAGTCTATGTCCCTCGTTCTAAATACCTTCACATACTTTGTGGGCCTATCAATATTGCTTTTCAAAATTACAAACCAAAGGGAATTATAAAACCAATTGATATCGAAAACTCCGAAGTATTTGGAATTAAAAAATTTACTGATTTTACATGGAAAGATTTATTGGATAGTTTTGCATGTGTGGATTGTGGAAGATGTGAAGACTATTGTCCTGCATCTCAGAGTGAAAAACCCCTTTCTCCAAAGGAAATCATCCTTAATTTAAGAAAAACTTTATTAAAAGATGGTAAAGCTTTTCTCACGGGCGAAATCAAAGAGTTAAAGCCTCTCATGAATAATGTTTATTCTGAAGATGAAATATGGACCTGTACATCCTGTGGCGCATGTATGCAGGTTTGTCCTGTAGAAAATGAACATCTTCCTAAAATAATTGGATTAAGGCAGAGTCAAGTTTTAATGGAAGGAAAATTTCCTTCTGAGTTGAATCAATTCTTCAGAAATGTAGAAACCAATAGCAATCCATGGGGGATTGGATTTTCAACAAGGGGTGAATGGGCAAAAGAGTGTGAAGTAAAAACTCTCTCAGAAAATCCAAACATAGATATACTTTATTGGGTTGGCTGTGCAGGCTCTTTTGATGAAAGAGCTAAGAAAATCTCTGCATCTATGGTTAAAATTTTAAAAACTGCCGGCATCAACTTTGGTATTCTTGGAAAGGAAGAAAAATGCTGCGGTGACCAGGCAAGAAGACTTGGAAATGAATATCTTTTTCAAACATTAGCAGAGGAAAATATTAAAACTTTTAGGAAATATAATATAAAAAGAATACTCGTAACCTGTCCGCATGGATACCATACTTTTAAAAATGAATATCCTCTTCTGGTAAAGCTTCTCAATCTGGGAGACTGGGACATTGAGATTATTCATCATACTGAGTTTATAGTTGATTTAATTAAAAAAGGGAAACTTGATTTCAAAAAAGAAATAAACGACTCCATAACATATCATGACCCATGTTATTTAGGAAGGCATAACAGTATATTCACTCCCCCTCGGTTTATTATAAAAAGTTTAAGTAGAAAATTTATTGAAATGAAAAATAGAGGTATTCATAGCTTCTGTTGTGGCGCAGGAGGAGGTTTAATGTGGACTGAAGAAAAATTAGGCAAGAGAATTAATCATATAAGAACAGAAGAAGCCATTGAAACAAACGCAAAATTTATATCCACCGCCTGCCCATTCTGTTTAACCATGCTCGAAGATGGGTTAAAAGATAAAAATAAAGAGGAAGAATATAAAGTAAAGGATATAGCTGAAATAGTGGCTGAATGTCTGTAATTTTTAATATTCAAGTATTTCCTTAAAAGCATTAATAGCTTTTTCCACATCTTCATCATCTATATCCTTGTGAGTAACAAGACGAATCCGACCAGCTAAACCGAGCGCAAGAACGGCTTTCTCTTTTAATCTATTTAAAAATTCTTGAAGGGAAATTTTAGGGTGATTAAATTTTAAAAAAATTATATTGGTCTCAACATGGTCTGGATTCAATTCTATCCCCGGTAAATTACAAATTCCTTCAGCAAGTTTTTTCGCTCTCCTGTGATCTTCTACCAATCTGTCAATCATTTCAGTAAGAGAAATAATTCCTGCAGCTGCAATTATTCCTACCTGTCTCATTCCTCCTCCAAGAAGTTTTCTAACTCTTCTTGCTTTTTCAATAAATTCTTTGCTTCCTGCCAATAATGAGCCAATTGGAGATGATAATCCTTTGGAAAGGCAAAACATTACAGAGTCTGCATATTTTGTATATTCTTTTACAGGAATCCCTGAAGCAATGCTTGCATTGAAAATTCTTGCTCCATCAAGATGAATCTTTATTCCATGTTTATCTGCTACTTCCCTTAAATCCTTAAAATTTTCAAGAGGTATAACTGCGCCTCCCCAGTAATTATGTGTATTCTCAATACAAATTAAAGAAGTGCGGGGTATATGAACAGCTGGTTTTCTAATCGCTTTTTCAACTAATTCCGGGTCCATTGTACCTCTATTTGAAGGAAGAGGTCTTGGAGTAACTCGGGAAACAAAAGTAATATGAGTTGACTCCATATTGTAAATATGAGACCTTTCTTCCACAATAATTTCTTCCAGCTCATTTGTCCATACTTTTACAGCTATTGAATTTCCCATTGTCCCAGAGGGCACAAACAACGCTGCTTCTTTACCAATTTTCTCAGCACCAAGTGCTTCGAGTTTCTTGACAGTTGGGTCATCACCAAGCACATCATCTCCCACTTCAGCCTCAGCCATAGCCAATCTCATCTTTTTTGTAGGCCTTGTAACAGTATCGCTCCTGAAATCTGAAAATTTTTTCTCTTCCATTTTATACCTCCAATTTAGACAATTTATTTTTAGATTTCTTATTATAATCCCATTTTAGATAAAAACAAATGCAAAAATCATATATTTACTAAATATCTAATGTGTGGTATAGATAAAAGATAAAAATGGGAGTATTGAATTCTGAAAAGATTATTAAATTGGTTATATGGTTTTTATCTCTCCTTGCCCTAATGCTTTTTAGCACCTTAATCACCATGAAAGTTATATTAAAAGGAGATGTTGTAAGGGTCCCGGATTTAAAGGGCAAATCAGTTGAAGAAGCAAGAGAAGAACTTGCCCATATAGGCCTGTATCTTGTTCAGAAATCAACCGAGTTTAGCATGAGCATTCCAGTCGGAAAAATCATGGAACAGGAACCAGAGCCTGGTTCTAAAATAAAGAGAAATAAAGAAGTTAAAGTGATTGTAAGTGCGGGAAAAAAGAAAGTTAAAGTTCCGAATCTAATTGGTAAAGACTTATTATTAGCTGAAAATATTCTTAAGAAATTCAATTTAAAAAGGGGAATTATTGTTCAGACTCATTTTCCTAAGTATAGTGCAGGAAGAATAATAGCTCAGAGTCCAGAAAGTGGATTGGAAGTCGAAAGTGGAACCCCGATAAGTCTTCTTGTAAGTCAGGGGCAGGAGGAAGAAAAATTTATTATGCCGGATCTAATCGGGAAAAAATTAGAATCAACAATTCCGTTATTACAAAAATTAGGCTTTAGAATAGGAATCATCAGATATACCCATTACCCTGGGTTAAAACCTGGAATTATCATAAAGCAACTTCCCCTAAGTGGTTATAGAGTTTATAAAAGCAATTTAATTTCCCTGGAGGTAAGTAAATAATGGTAAAAATAGCACCATCAATCTTATCTGCTGATTTTTCAAAAATTAAGGAAGAAATTGAAATGGTTGAGAAAGCAGGGGCAGACCTTATTCACATTGATATAATGGATGGGCATTTTGTTCCAAATATAACCTTTGGACCGGATTTTGTAAAAACAATAAGAAAATTAACTTCTTTACCATTGGATGTTCATTTAATGATAACCAATCCCCAGGACTTTATTGAAAAATTTGCTGAAGCAGGTGCAGACTGGATATCCTTCCATATAGAAGCCTCTCCCCATTCTCATCGATTAATTTATCAGATTAAAAATCTTGGGAAAAAAGCTGGAATTACATTAAATCCAGGAACTCCCATTCACTTTTTGAATGAAATATTAAAAGATCTGGATTTTGTTCTTGTAATGAGTGTAAACCCGGGATTTGGGGGACAGAAATTTATTCCATCATCAATCCCTAAAATTGCTCAATTAAGCCACTGGATAAAAGGAAAAAATCTCCACATTCCTCTTGAAGTAGATGGAGGTGTCAACATCCATAATTGCGAGGAGCTGGTGAAAAATGGTGCTGATATTTTAGTATCTGGTTCAGGAATATTTCATTCTCCAAATCCTTCAGAGACAATAAAAAAAATGAAAGGAATTTGCGAAAAAATAGAAAAATGAGGTGTTTGGTAACTGGATGTGCTGGTTTTATAGGCTCCCATCTTTGTGAAAGATTGATTAAAGAGGGCTTTGAAGTTATTGGAGTGGATTGTCTTTCTGATTATTATCCTGCATGGATAAAATTAAAAAATTTGGAAAATTTGAAAAAAGAAAAAAAATTTAAATTTCTAAAGAATAAAGTGGAAGAGCTGGGTTTAGAAAAAATTCAAGGAAACATAGATTATGTTTTCCATTTAGCTGCGCAACCTGGTGTCAGGAAAAGTTGGGGTGAAAATTTCTCAATTTATACAGAAGCAAATATTTTAGCCACACAGAAATTACTGGAAATGGTTAAAAATTTATCTCTGAAAAAATTTGTTTTTGCCTCTTCTTCTTCTGTATATGGAATTTCCCCTGAGCTTCCGATGAAAGAATCAAGCCCCCTATTTCCCGTTTCTCCTTATGGTGTGACTAAATTAGCAGGGGAAAAACTCTGTTTCCTGTATTACAAGAATTTTAGCTTACCAATTGTTTCTCTAAGATATTTCACCGTATATGGACCAAGACAGAGACCTGATATGGCATTCCATAAATTTATGAGAGCAATATTGTCTAATGAACAAATCGTTATCTATGGAGATGGAAATCAAACAAGAGATTTCACATATATTGAAGATGTCATAGAAGCTACATTACAGGCTTCATTAAAAGGAAAAAATGGAGAAATTTACAATATAGGTGGAGGTAATAGAATAAAATTAATTGATGCCATCCAATTACTTGAGAAAATAACGAAAAAGAAAATTAAATTTAAAAAGATAGAAATTCAAAAAGGGGAAATGTTGCATACCTTCGCATCTATTGAAAAAGCTAAAAAAGATTTAAATTATTTTCCAAAGATAAGACTTGAAGAAGGACTTAGAAAACAGTGGGATTGGATAAGAGAAATATATACGCCTGATAGAGGAATCAAAGGAGGAACTAATGAGAAAAATTAAAATAATATTTGCTATTTTTAGTTTAATACTGATTATGATTTATTGCGGGAAAAAAGAAACTGAATTAACACCAGAAATTGCTTCCTCTGATGAAGCTCTTTATAACCTCGGAATGAAATATATAAAAAAAGACCCTGAAAAAGCTCGACTTTATTTAAGACAAGTTATTGATTCTTTCCCAAAGAGCCATTATGCTCAGCTCGCAAAATTGGCGATAGGAGATTCTTATTTCTATCAAGGAGATGAAGGAAGTATGATTCTTGCAGCTTCAGAATACAGAGAATTTATAACACTTTATCCTTATAGCCCTTTAGCAGCAAAAGCTCAATATCAAATTGCAATGACCTATTATAAAAAAATGCTAAAACCTGGAAGAGACCAAACTAAAACTTATCAGGCTCTTGAAGAATTTAAAAAAGTTGTGGCAAATTATCCATATAGTGAGGAGGCAAAACTTGCCCAGGAAAAAATAAAAGAATGCAAAGAAAGACTGGCTGAACATATTTATCAGATAGCTGAATTCTATTATAAAATCCATGCTTATAAAGCTGCTGTAAATAGATTTAAAGAAGTGATTGATAAGTACCCCAACTATTCAAAGATGGATAAAGTATACTATTATCTTGCACTATCCTATTATAAATGGAAAAAAATAGATGAAAGTATTCCTTTTTTTACAAAGGTTGTTTCAGATTATCCTAACAGTAAATACGCAAAAAAAGCTCAAAAAATCCTTAAAAGAATAGAGAAATCAAAGTAATTAAATTCTAATTTTCAAAAATGAATATTCCTTTTCACAGTTTAGAAACAAAGGAAGTAATAGAAAAATTAAATTCAAAGTTTTCTGGCTTGAGTTCTGAAGAAGCAAAAAAAAGACTTGAAAAATATGGATATAATGAAATTAAGAAATTTAAAAGACTGACTCCTTTTCAGCTTTTTCTCCGACAATTCACTTCTTTTTTAGTTTTAATTTTAATTGCTGCAATAATCATATCTCTCCTGATCGGAGAAAAATTAGATGCAATTGTAATCACATGTATTGTAATCTTGAATGGAATATTCGGGTTTGTTCAGGAATATAAAGCTGAAAAGGCAATTGAAGCGTTAAAAAAGCTAACAGCTCTTAAAGCAAGGGTTTTGAGAGATAACAAACTTTATGAAATAGATGCCCGGGAAATAGTTCCAGGAGATATAATTCTGCTTGAAACTGGAGATAAAGTTCCTGCAGATGCTCGCTTAATTTCTGTCTATGCTCTCCATATTAATGAAGCTTCTCTTACCGGAGAGTCCATTCCTTCAAAAAAACACAGCAGTCCTTTACCAGAGGAAACTCCGGTTGTTGACCAGGAAAATATGGCTTTTATGGGGACAATTGTTACAAGAGGAAGAGGAAAAGCTATCATAACTCGAACAGGTATGAAAACTGAGCTTGGAAAGATTGCTGAAATGGTTCAAGAAGTTGAAGAAAAATTAACCCCTTTACAGATAACCTTAAAAGAATTCAGCAAATGGCTTGGTATTGTAACAATAGGAATATGCGGGATTATTTTCCTCACAGGTATTGCTCGCCAGTTCTTTGTTTCAGGAGTCTTGCCAGCAGGTTATTTAAATATGATGTTTTTAGCTGCAGTGAGCCTGGCAGTTGCTGCAATTCCGGAAGGACTTCCCGCAATTGTAACAATTTCCTTAGCATTAGGAGTGCAAAGAATGGCAAGACGAAATGCATTAATCAGACAGCTTCCTGCGGTTGAAACCCTTGGTTGCACAAATATAATCTGCACTGATAAAACAGGAACATTAACAAAAAATGAAATGACTGT